>DASURS010000043.1:0-55140 GCA_036279935.1 Pyrinomonadaceae bacterium | reverse complement strand
TCGGCCATGCCGGGCGGTCTTTTTTTTGTACCACAAAAAGGCACAAAACCAAGCCACTAAAGGCACAAACCAGAGACCGCTTACCAAAGACGAACTTAACCCACCGCGGTTTCCTGTTTGTGCCTTTTCGTGGCCTTGCCTTGTGCCTTTTTGTGGCTAATTTTTGCTGCCCGTAAACGGAAGCGCCGGCGAGTCTTGCAGGGTCAACGAGCCTTCCGCGTGATCGCCGTCGAACGTCGCCGACAACTCCGCGGGCACCGCGTGTCCATCCATCTCCAAAGAAGTAGACGCTCGAAACGAATTATCGTGCAACTCGATCGCTCCGAGATTTGCCTCGCCCATCTCTGAACTTAACTTTCCCGAAAAGCCGCCGCCTTCGCGCGAGATCGTCAGCACGACCGGGATGCTCTGTCCGAGCGGCGTTTCCAACTCGATCGACCACGATCCGGCTGGATCAGTCGGGCCGGATCCGCCGGGCGTCTTCAGCTTTCCGGACGTGTTGTAGATCTCGATGTCTTCGCAGTACGGCTTGATCTGATCGAGCACCTTCGCGCCGTCGCCGACGACGACCAGCGCCGCCTCGTCAGGTTTGACGTACTTCTGCGCGACCTGCTGAATCTGTTCGATCGTGACAGCCTGAACGCGATCGCGATACACCTGCAAATAGTTGTCGGGCAGGTTCAGCATCTTGATCTGGACCAGTTGATCCGTCAGTCCTTCCTGCGTTTCGAGACGAATCGGAAACACGCCCGTCAGATACGACTTGGCGTCCGAAATCTCCTTCTGCGAAACGGGTTCGTTGCCGATCCGATTCAACTCGTAGAAAAACTCTTTCAGCGAGTCGCCCGTGACGGGCGTTCGCACCTCGGCTGTCGCGCGGAACGTTCCCGCCGTCCGGCGCGCGTCGAGGTTCGAATACGCGCCGTACGTGTAGCCCTTCTCCTCGCGCAGGTTCATGAACAATCGTGACGACGCATTCGCGCCCAGCACGGTGTGCATCAACAGCAGCGGAAAGTAATCGGGGCTTGTTCTGACGATGCCGGTGTTCGCAATCACGATGTTCGATTGCGCGGAGCCCTGACGATCGATCAGATACGCCCTTCGTTTTGTTCTCACCGGCGGCGCGGGAAAGTTGGTGACGATCTCCTCGCCGCGTTCCCATCCTGAAAACAGCGATTCGAGCCGTGACACGATGGCGTCGTACTGAACGTCGCCGACGACGATGAACACCGCGTTGTTAGGAACAAGTTTCTCGCGGTGAAACCTGACGAACTGATCGCGCGACGAACGATCGATCGATTCCGGCGTCGGCGCGACGACCGAATACGGATGTTCGCCGAACATCACCCTCGAAACCATCTCGCTCGCCAGAAACGACGGCTGCGCGCGCTGTTGGCGCAGGCTCTCTTTCGTGTTCTGTTTCGCGAGCTCGACCTCGTTTTCCGGGAACGACGGCTGCAATACCACCTCGGCCATCAAGCCGAGGATGTGATCGTTGAACTGAGCGAGCGCTGAAGCGGCGACTATCGTGTAATCGGAATTTGCTCCCGCCGACAGGCTCGCGCCGATGCGCGCCACCTCGTCAGCGATCTCGCGGCTCGATCTCGATTCGGTGCCTTCCGGCAACAGTCCGGCGAGCAGATCGGTCAGGCCCGGCAGCTCCGGCGGATCGAAAGCACCGCCGACGCGAAACGCCAAACGATAGCTGACGAGCGGCAAGCGCGTGTCTTCGACCACCACGACAGTGAGACCGTTGGACAGCACGGTCTCGCGAGGTGCGGGAATAGTAATCGGGTGCGGTTGTAGCGGCGGCGGCGCCTGGCTACGAAAAGTTTCTTGTTGACTCATGTTCTATGGATGCAACGGTCCTGATCCAGGTTTTGACTGTGGCGGAACATCTGCCGGATCACTTGGTTGCTCTACGGGCGTTGCCGGTTTGATTTGTGGAACGTCCGCGTTCATGGGCGACTCCGGCTCCGGAGCAGGGACGTCAGGAATCTGAGGCGATGGCGCCGCGGGCTGATGCGGATCGCCGGGAGGATGCGGAGATGCGGCCACGGCATCGCCGGCTTCAGCTTCAGACGGAACGATGTCGAGCACGACGCGGTTCTCTACGTCGACGAAGCGTTTGACGGCGTCTTTGATGTCAGCGGGAGTGATGCTGAGGTAGTGGTCCAACTCGGCATCGACGAGCCGCGGATTGGAATCGTAAAGAGCAAACTCCGCGAGACGCTGTGCGCGATACATCGTTGACTGGCGCCCGCGCACCGAGTCGTTGCAGAGCGAGTTGCGCAGTTTTTCCATCTCCTCTTCAGTCGGACCTTCGTTCGCGATGCGAGAGATCTCCTCGAAGATCTTCTGACGAATAGTTGCGACTTCCTCGCCGGGTTTCGGCAACGCGAAAATGTACAGCGCCGATGGACCACGACGCTCGTCGATACCACCTTCAATCGAGACTACCGACTCGTCGCCCTTCACCAGTTTTTGATAAAGACGCGAACTGTCGCCGTCGAACAGCAGCGTGCCGGCGAGCGAGAGCGCGTAGAACTCCTTCGTGCGTCTCGCGGGAATCTTCCAGCCCAGCACAAACGCGGGCGCGGGCGCGAGCGGATCGGGAAACACCTCGTCGCGGATTGCGACTGCCGGCGGCTCGGAGACGTCAACGGGCGGCGGAACAGGCTGCGGCGGAATGCTGCCGAAGTATTTCTCGACCAGCGAGCGTGCTTCGGCGCCGTCGAAGTCGCCGACGACTGTCAACACGGCGTTGTTTGGAGCGTAGTAGATGCGGAAGAACTCGCGAATGTCGTCGATCGTGGCGTCGTCGAGATCTTCCATCGAACCGATCGTCGAGTGTGCGTTCGCGGGGTTGGTGAATATCAGTTCGTTCATCCGCAGAAACGCGTTGACGTACGGTTGATTGTCGTAGCGAAGACGCTTTTCTTCCTGGACCGCATTGCGCTGGTTGTCGAGGTTCTCCTGCGTCACTTTCAGCGAGCGCATGCGATCGCTCTCGAGCCAGAAGGCGAGCGGCAGGTAGTTGGACGGAAGAGTTTCGAAGTAGTTGGTCCGTTCGGTTGACGTCGTGCCGTTCATGGTGCCGCCGGCGTTGAAGATGTACTGGAAATGGGCGGCTTTAGGAACGTTCTCCGATCCCTGGAACATCATGTGTTCGAAGAGGTGGGCAAAGCCCGTGCGGCCTTCCTTTTCGTTGCGTGAACCGACGTCGTAATAGACGGCGATGGACACGACCGGAATGGCATGGTCCTGGCTGAATACGACGCGCAGACCGTTATCCAGCGTAAACTCTTCGATTGGTGTAGGTGGTAATTGAAATATTTCTGCCACGAGGTTTTCTCTGCCGAAAACAAAGGCGTGCTTTACCAAACGAGAGGAATGGTAAAGCACTGCTTTGGGGGGAAGTGATAGTTTAAGCGCGAACGACGGCGCGCTGTTGTTGGGACTTCAAACGGTCCTGTCGCCTATCAGTCCACGAAGCTCTGCTCGCAATCGTTCGATCTCGGAAAGTTTCTGGCGGACGCGTTCAAACAACGGCGCCTGCGTTTTGATGCCTTCCTCGATCAGAAAACCCGCCGCTTCCGCGCGGCTGCGAAAAACTCCGGCCTGGACCAGCGCTTCCAGCTTCTCCTGCGACTCGGGAGAAACTTTCACGGCGACCACGTAATCATCTTTCGCCGACATGGCCTTTTCGATGGTCCTACTGATATCGCGCCCGATGGCGCTCAACGATTCTGGAATACGCGAAGCTATATCACGCACCGACGACGCCGTGCGGCTGCCTTCTTCAGTATTAGATTCAAGATCATCGTCACGAAGCATTAAATCATCGACTCGCTCGGGAGAGCCTGGCTCTTCTTTATGATACGGGCTGCTCATTTCGTAAAGACTCCTTTTGGTGCTCCGAATTATACCCGTCCGTTCTACGATTGTTTTCGTTTGAAGGTTCATTCTACGGAGCGCGGGAAACACCCGTCAAGCAAGTCGCAACCTTGCCGCTCAATGCGGCATCCGTTATATTGCAAAACAAGTTAGCGGTGCACATCGAGGTCTCATGAAAAGAATTACGGCTCACCTGGCTCTCGTCATTCTCGTTTTTTCACTGGCCGTCCCGAGTTTCGTATTTGCGCAACGAGTACAGGGGCCCGGGAGCGGGCCGGGTGCGGCCCGGAAGCCCCGCGCGACCGATCCCCAGCAGGCCGCGATTCAGCGCGATTTTGAGGAAGCGCTGAAGATGATCGAGCAGCAGTACGTCGAGGGCCGGAAGCTCAACTACAACGACGTCTTCAAGTCGTCAATCCTCGGCATGCTCCGCTCGCTCGATCCGCACTCCAACTACTACGACCGCGAAGAATTTGAGGAACTGAAGAGCGATCAACGTTCCGAGTACTACGGCATCGGCGCTTCCATCCAGAATTACATCCACGGCGAGCAGGCCGACACGTACATCACCGCGACTTTCGACGCTTCTCCAGCGGGTAAAGCCGGGCTTCGTTATGGCGATCGCATCGTCGAAGTCGACGGCGTGAACATGACGGGCAAGACCTCGCTGGAAGTGCGCGACAAGATTCGCGGGCCTCGTGGATCGATCGTGAAGCTCACGCTGGAGCGAGCGTCCGACAAGAGCCTTCAGAAAGTCGAGATCGTCCGCGACGCCGTGCCGCAGCCGTCGATCCCCGACGCGTACATGCTGAAACCCGGCGTTGGTTATATCGACATGACCCGCGGTTTCAACTACACGACCACCGACGAGCTGATCGAATCGCTCGAGTTCCTCCACCAGAGAGGCATGAAGTCGCTCGTGCTGGACCTCCGAAACAATCCCGGCGGATTCCTGGACCAGGCGATTCACGTCGCGGAAGTGTTTCTCCGCAGCGGCCAGTTGATCCTGACGCAAAAAGGGCGCAATGGTTTTCGCGACAACACGTATGAATCGCGAAACAACTCGCCCGACATGACGCCGCTCGTGATCCTGATCAACGAGAACACCGCGTCAGCGTCGGAGATCGTCGCCGGTGCGATGCAGGACCACGATCGCGCGGTGATCGTGGGCCAGACGAGTTTTGGTAAAGGACTGGTTCAAAGCATCATTCCGCTTCAGTACGGCGCGGGTTTGACGTTGACGTCGGCCAAGTACTACACGCCTTCGGGCCGTCTCATACAGCGCGATTACTCGAACGGCGGCTTCTACGATTACTACACTCACGGCGCCGGTGTTGCCGGAAATCAGCAGGAGCAGCAGACGAAGCCGAACGGTCCGGAGAAGAAAACGGATACAGGCCGCGCTGTGTACGGTGGCGGCGGCATCTCACCCGACGAAACCGTGAAAGCGCGAACGGTTAATCTCACGCAACGGCGATTGCTGAGCCCGGTCTTTGCTTTTACTCGCGAGTTGGTGAACGGCCGCGTCCGCGGTCTTGAATCGAGCAAGCTGCCGCGCGGTATCGTCTTCGACCACGATCTTCAGCCTGATGAGTACAAAGTCACGGACGCGATATTTCGAGCGTTTCGCGACTTCGTCGCAAAGGATCCGGCTTACAAGCTGACGGCTGCCGTGATCGATCGCAATCGCGCTTTCATCGAGCTCGAACTTCGCTTCAACATCGTCACCGCTGTTCACGGGCGCGTGATCGGCGATCGCGTCTTCATCACCAGCGACGATCCGCAGGTGGCCCGAGCCGTCGACGTTCTGCCGAAGGCACGCGAACTCGCGTCACGATCGATCGATTAGCAGGTTTTAGCCACAAAAAGGCACAAAAGACACAAAAGGCACAAAGGTTGTAGAAAGGGAGTAAGGAGGTCTTTAAAAGAGAGCCCTAACTCCCTTTTAAATTCTTCTTTGTGCCTTTTGTGGCTAATGCCTGTTTCAGGTGTAAAACAAAGTCTTGCGTCTAAAACCGTCAGTGTGATACGTTTTGCCGGTATGAAACGCACGAACAGACCAGCCAAACCTCTCGTCAACACTGAAGAACTCGGACGCGCCGTCCGTCGTCGCCGCGAAGAACTCGGCCTCAGCCTGCGCGACGTTGCCGATAAAACCTCAGTTTCCGCCTCAACGCTGTCACGCATCGAGAACGGCACCGGCAAGCCGGACGCCGACAACATCGCTCGCCTGACGTCGTGGCTCGACGTACCAATGGAGCGCATTCTGAGCGGCCGTACAGGACAAACTGAGGCGCCGCCGCCCGTTGTCTATTACCCGCAGGAGCCGACGCCCGAGATCGTCGAGGCCCATCTCCGCGCCGACAAAAATCTCACGCCTGAAACTGCCGCCGCGCTCTCGGAGCTCTTCCGCGTCGCCTACACGCAGTTCAGCAAGAGCGGCGCCGAAAAGACCTCGAAGAAGCGACGCTAGGCACGGGCCATTTTCCGTTTGTCATTTGTCATTGCTCATTTTTCATTTGTCTGACCTTCGTCATTGCTATAAATGGAAAATGACAACTGGAAAATGGCGAATGGAAAATGTGATTCCGTTATACTCATCGAGTGCAGCTTGGCGACCTACCTCCAGGTGAAAAGTGGCGTAATTTTGAGCTGAAAGCCATGGCGCTGCGCGACTTCGCCCGCGTTCGGCGTGACCTGCCCCTCAATCCTTTCGAACTCGCTCGATTTGCCAACCTCATCGTGCTCGACTTCGATCAGGTCGAAGGCCTGAGCGATGGTGCGCGCGAACACTTGCTCGGCGCGGCGAGCGAGCAGTGGTCCGGCGGCGCGTGTACGTTGCCGAACGGGATGAAGGTCGTGATTCTGAATCCAAATCACGGCCCGGCGCGAACGAAGGCGACC
This sequence comes from Pyrinomonadaceae bacterium, assembly GCA_036279935.1. Taxonomy (GTDB): domain Bacteria; phylum Acidobacteriota; class Blastocatellia; order Pyrinomonadales; family Pyrinomonadaceae; genus PSRF01. The sequence goes on along the minus strand of DASURS010000043.1, from coordinate 48,339 downwards.
TTGATGGAAGAGATTTGTCACGTGTTTCTGGGCCATCATCCCAATCGCCTTTCGGTCGTTACGAAAGACGAACGCGGAAAGGTGATGAACCGCGATTACCGGAAGTCGGACGAAGAAGAGGCGTACGGCGTGGGCGCCGCCGCGCTCGTTCCGTATGCGGCGTTGAAAACCCTTTTGTTACAGGGAAAGGCTGTGCGTGAGATCGCGGCGCATTTTCGAGTGAGCCGCGAATTGGTCGAATATCGAATGAAAGTGACGCACCTTTGGCGCGAGTACAAAGATTTTCGTTAGAATAGGCTTGCATGAGTGAGCAATTAAAAGACGCGGCTGCGCGTGGTCTAACAACAATCGACAAGCTGCGCATGCTGCTGGACGTCACCAAGAAGATCAGCCAATCGCTCGACCTTCAGGAAGTGCTGAACCTGGTGATGGACACTCTCGATTCCGTGATCCCGTACGATGCCGCCGGCATCTTTCTGATCGACTGCGTCGACAAGGAGTCGCTGCCGAACGGCGAAGAGCCGTGCCGGTTCAAGGCTGAAGCCGTTCGCGGTTACGACGTGCAGGAGCTTTACGATCTGCACCTCAAGCTGGGTGAAGGTTTTCTCGGCAGCGTTGCGCTGAGCGGCACTCCCATCATCTCGAACGACGTCCGAAACGATCCCGTCTACGTGAACGCGCGCGACCGCACGCGTTCGGAGATGGTCGCGCCTATCATTTCCAACGACGAAGTGATTGGCTGCTTCGACCTCGAAAGCGACCAGCTCAACGCCTATTCAGAAGACGATCTCGAAGTGCTGATGCTGCTCGCATCGCAAGTGGCGATCATCATCGAGAAGGTGATGCTGCACGAGCAGTTGATCGAGAAGAAGCGACTGCAAGGGCAACTCGAAGTCGCGCGCCAGGTCCAGTTGGAGCTGTTGCCGGCCGGCGATCCCGCGATCCCCGGTTTCGACATCAGCGCCTACAACTTTCCCACCGAAGAAGTTTCGGGCGACTACTACGACTGGGTCCGGATCTACGAGGACCAGATCGGCATTGTCATCGCCGACGTTTCGGGCAAGGGCGTGCCGGCCGCGATCCTGATGGCGTTTCTGCGCGCGAGTTTGCGCGCGGCGACTCATATCGGCTACGCGACTCACATCTCGATGGCCAAGGTTAACTTCCTGCTGTACGAGTCGATCGAACGAAACCAGTTTGTCACCGCGTTCTATGGCATTTTGGACGCTTCGAACCGCACGTTGTCCTACTCGAACGCCGGGCACAATCCGCCGCTGCTGATCAAGGCGAACGGCGAGACAAGTTTTCTCACTGCCGGCGAGCAGCCGTTGGGAATGTTTCAGGGCACTCGTTACCACGAGAACCACGTGGTATTCGAGCCCGGCGACGTGTTCGTCCTTTACACGGACGGCGCGACAGAAGCAGCGAGCCCTGAGGGCGAGGAGTTTGGACGCGACCGGCTGGCGGCGGCTGTTCAGGAGTCAATCGACAGACCGGCCCGCGAGATGATTGCTGGTATTCAGATGGCTGTTCTGGAATGGACCGCTAGTGTGGGCGCAAACGATGACGTGACGTTCTTTGTTATTAAGGCATTGAAGTAATCCGTGTGGGGGAACACGGATTATGTTAATGTGCGGTTAGCGAGCAGTGAGCGTGATCGCCGCCCGGCGCCAACGGCGCACGATAGTCGCCAAAGTGAAACTCAGCCTCGGCCTCCGATAAAGCATAGACATCGAAGCCATATGCATCGAGATAGTCTGCCAAATCATCGGGGGAAAGAAGATATACGGCAGGCGCGTAACCCGCTTCAACACGAATTTCCAGCAGGCGCTCGATCACTTCCAGTGGTGCAAAACAGCTCACAGGATCTCTGTACGTTGCCATGGTTGCCAGCGCCTTTCTTTTCAAAATTCAAGCACACGGTCCAATATTTCGCTTACCGTGTTCCTGTTACTCGACAACTTTGATGTACGCAACGCGCAAGTAGTTTGTTCTTCGTTCCAAAAAGGAAAATGAGCAGCGAACAACCAACGACCCCAGCCATTCAACCTCAAACCCCACCGCCACTGAACTTCGTCGCCGTTCTTAAGCAGATGCTGCGGGCGTCTGAAAAGGTCAGCGATCTCATTTTCAGCCCCGGCCGGCCGCCGCAAATCGAGCTGGCGGGAAAACTGGTCCCCGTACGCATCGCGGGCCTGGAAAAGCTGTTGCCGGCGCACACCGCGGGCATCGCGAAACTCATCATCGGCAACCAGCAAACAGCCGTGGACAGCCTCGAAAAAACAGGTTCTGCCGACTTGTCGTTCAGCGTTCCGGGCGACGCTCGTTTCCGCGTCAATATCTTCAAACAACGCGGTACGCACGCCATCGTCATGCGCGTGATTCCCATGCGCCCGCCGCAGTTCAAAGACTTCAATCTGCCCGAGCAACTAAAAGAGATCGCGGACCTTAAAAACGGCATAGTGCTGGTCACTGGCCCAACGGGCAGCGGCAAAAGCTCGACGCTCGCGGCAGTGATCGATCTGATCAACGAAACGCACTACTACCACATCGTCACGATCGAAGATCCGATCGAGTTTCTGCACACTCACAAAAACTCGACGATCCATCAGCGCGAGTTGCACTCCGACACGCCGAGTTTCTCGATCGCCTTGCGTGCTGCGCTGCGGCAGGCGCCGAAAGTGATCCTCGTCGGCGAGATGCGCGATCGTGAAACGATCGAGGTCGCGCTCGAAGCTGCCGAAACGGGCCACCTCGTGCTTTCGACTCTCCACACGATCGACGCTTCGAAAACAGTCGATCGCATCATCGGCGTGTTTCCAAAAAATGAAGAGAAAGTTATCCGCACGCGCGTCGCGCAATCGTTTCGTTTCATCGTTTCGCAACGACTGATTCCCCTCGCCGACGGGAAAGGCCGGGTCGCCGCCATCGAGATCCTGAAGTCGACGATGCGCACGCGTGATTACATCGAGAAAGGCGAGTCGGAAGGCAAGACGTTGATCGACGCGATGGAGCAGGGCGATCAGGACGGCATGCAGACGTTCGACTCCGTCATTGAGCGGTTGATCCGCGACGGCGTCGTCAGCATCGAAACCGCAATGCCGTACTCCACCAACGCCAACAACCTGCTGCTCAAGATCTCGGACCTGGCAGGTGCGCCGCCGCCATTGCGCGAACCCGAACCGGCGCGTGATGAGACGTCGATGCTCGATCTCATCGAGCCCTGATTTGTATAATCGGGCCTGTGTTGTTTTTCGTCTTTTTAGTCGCGCTTCTCTTCCCGACTACAGCTCTCGCCGACGAGATCCGGATCGAAGTGCCTTCGGGCAGCCAGCTCAAGGTGCAAAACGATTTCGGGAAAGTCTCGGTCGAGGTGTGGGACGAGAACTATGCAACGGTTTCGTACACAGTTGAGGGCTCCGCTACGCTCACCCGGTCGCCTATCCTGATCGATAATCGCGGCAAGTTAATCAGCATTTCCGTGGTTCGGCGTCCGATCGATCCAGTCGTCACGATCGATTTACAAGTGAGAGTTCCGGCCAATGTTGAGGTCATCGGAGCACAAATAAAGCCGAAATTGATTGCTCCCTCAACCGCTCCGGCGGGAACTCCCGGCGACAAGGCCGAGAACGTCGAAATCAGCGAGGGCGACGTCATCCGCGTCGATTCACAGCTCGTGACGCTGAACGTGAGTGTGATCGATCGCAGCACCAGCCGCGGGCTGATGGGCCTGGTCCAATCGGATTTCAAACTCTTCGAAGACGGCCAGGAACAGCGCATCCTCCAGTTCGACTCTTCGTCAGCGCCGTTCGATATGGTGTTGTTGATCGATCTGTCGGGTTCGACCAAGGACGTGGTGAAACTGATTCGTGAAGCGGCGCTGCGTTTCGTCAACGCAGCGCGTCCCGCCGACCGTATCGCCGTGATCACGTTTGCCGGTTCGGCGTCGATCGTCTCCGGTCTCACGAACGATCGCGACCTGCTACGACAGCGAATCGAGACAATCGACACCGCGCGGGGCGACACGAAGCTGTATGACGCGTTAAACTTTGCGATGTCGCAGGTCACGAAGGACGCACGCAACTCACGCCGCGCGGCAATTGTGGTGATGAGTGACGGCCTCGACGGGACGATCCCCGGCATTAGCGGCCAGATCGGCTCCAAAACTTCGTACCCCGAGACGCTCCGGAACATCCAGGAGTTTGACGGTGTCGTTTACACGCTTTGGCTGAACACCGAGTACGAGGCGATGAGCCCGCTCGACACGCAGCCCGAGGCGTTCGACGCCGGTCACGACCGGATGAAAGAGATGGCGGACGCAGGCGGTGGCGTCTTTTATCCCGTTGAGCGTTTGACTGATCTGGCAGGCGCGTACGAACAGGTGGTAGCGGACCTCGGAACGGTTTATAGTTTAGCTTACAAGCCCTCAAACAATGCTCGCGACGGACAGTGGCGGGCAATTAGAATCGGCGTCAATCGTTCGAACGCTGTAGCACGCGGCAAACGTGGCTACTATGCAAACTAGCTCAACTCGATCAGCAACACGCATGCGATTGTTTGCAGTGTGTCTCGTTATTGCTGTGCTTCTACTTGGCACCGTGAGTGCGCAGGATCCGATCGAGACCGTGCGCATCGACACGGATCTGGTCGATCTGAAAGTCAGCGTTATCGGCGCACCGAACACGAGCGTGCCGATGCTCGAACAGAAAGACTTCGTCGTGCTCGAGGACGGAAAGCCGCAGGAGATCTCGTTCTTCGCAGCCGCCGACGCGCCATTCGATCTCGTCCTGTTGCTCGATCTGTCGGGCTCAAATTCCAAAAAGCTGAAGATGATTCGCAACTCGGCGAAGCGTTTCGTCGAAGCAGCGCGTCCGACGGATCGCATTGCCGTCGTTACGTTTACCGAACAGCCCGCGCTCTACTCGGCGTTCACGCTCGATCGCGTCAAGTTGAAAAAGAGCATCGACGAGATTGACGACGCCGACGGTGGAACGAACTTCTGGGACGCACTCGATTGGGTTGTCAAAGTTCTCATTCCGCAATCGTCCGGACGGCGCAGTGCCGTCGTCGTGATGACTGACGGAGTCGACAACGCGCTGCCCGGTGTTTATGGCGAAGGTTCGAAAACGCCGTTCGGAAAACTGCTCGAAGACGTTCGCAACGACGACAGCATCGTGTTCCCCATCTACCTCGACACGGAAGACGAGAACGTCAAGAACCATCACGTGCCGCCTGGTGCTTACTCCCTCGCGCGCGAGCAACTCGCGCTGATCGCTTCTTCGTGCGGAACGCCGATGTATCGCGCGTCGAAGTTGAATGATCTGGATCAGGTGTACCAGCAAGTGGTGCGCGATCTGAGCACCGTCTACAGCATCGGTTATCGGCCAGCAAACAAATCACTCGATGGGAAATGGCGCACCGTCGAAGTGCAACTCGTGCAGCGGCCCGATCTGTTCGCGCGAACGAAGCGCGGATACTACGCAAAATTGGTTGAGGCGAGTCGCTAGGCCACCAAATCTGTAGCCCCGAAATCTATTAGCTCCGTTCTTCAAATCCGCGTGTCTAAAGCTTGTAAATGTGAGTAAGGGGTCTATAATGACCGTGAGATTAACCGGCCGCGTCATTTCCTAGTCACGAAATCGGAGGGTCTTCCCGTGAGAAAAGCTAGTTGCCTCCCAGTGCTGTCCATTTTTTCAGCGCTACTCATCCTCAGTTGCTCAGTTATCAGCGTTGCCCAGAACCGCGAGAAGTTCGTGATTTCGGCCAAAGCCGGCGGCATCAACGCCGTCACCGGTGAAGCCCGAGTCCACGGCAAGGGCGACTCTGACTGGCAACAACTGACGATCACCGACGACTTGAAAGCTGGCGACCGAGTTCGCACCGCCAGCGACGGCCGCGTCGAGATTCTGCTGAATCCGGGTTCTTATCTGAGGGTTGGCGGCAATTCCGAGGTCGAGCTGTCAAACAATTCCCTGGCTAATCTCGAGCTCCGCCTCATGCGGGGCACCGCCATCGTCGAAGCGACCGGCGCCGACGGCCTGGAACTCAATATCAACATCAGCACGCCGCATACGAAGCTGGCCATCGTCCGCCACGGTCTCTACCGGCTGAACGTCATTCCGGGCGACGCCACCGAGCTAATCGTGAGAAAAGGCCGCGTAGTTCTGAGCGACGCTTCCCAAACGAAGGTCAAAGGCGGCAACAAGGTCGTTTTCAGCTCGACCAACGTCTCCGTTGCGAAACTCACGAAGGAAGAGAAGAAGCGAGTCGAACAAGAAGAAATCGACCAGTGGAGCAAGCAGCGCGGGGAAACGCTGGCGAAAGCAAACCGCAAGATCACAAACCGGATGCTGACTTCCGCGTTCGCTGCATACGGAGATTCATGGAGAGACCCGTTCTTCGGCCGTGGATTCGGTCTTTGGTTCTATAACAGCGCGCTTGGCTGCTACACCTTCATCCCGTGGTACTACGGTTGGAGATCGCCCTACGGCTCCTGGTATTCGACCGGTATTTACAACCCGTACGTTACCGGAACGTATACGAACGGCGGTTCAAACGGCTACCCGTCAGGATCCAGCGGTAATGGCAATAACGGCGGTGGCTCGAACAGTGGTGGTCCGCGACCGATAACGCCGGCGCCTTCCGCGGGCGGTGGTTTTGGCGGCGGAAATGCCGGCGGCGTGCGACAGTCGATGCCGAGCAGGCCGATCGAGAGCGACACGGGCCGTCCAATGCCGAACAAGAGCCTGGAAATCACTCGGCCGAATAACTAGGCTAATCATCAATTTGGGCGCGGTGCCTTGAAGAGTTCTTCCAGCTCTTCGTTAATCAACGTTCTGATCTCAGGCGGTTTCAATCCGGCAAGGATTAACTGCGTCAACGCAGTCCGCAATTGGGCGCGCAGGCGGTCGTCAGGCTTCTCTCTGAGCGTTTGCGAGATGACGACCGCGCCCGACCCATGCCTCACCCGAATCAACCCTTCCTTTTGCAGCCGGCGGTAGGCAAACGCGACGGTATTCAGGTTCACGCCAAGGTCCGAAGCCACCTGCCGGACAGGCGGCAACAACGTCCCCTCGCTTAGCTCGCCGCGCGCAATCAGGGTCTTTATCTCGTCCACCAGTTGCTGATACAGCGGCCGCGCATCTCGTTCATCGACAGTTACGAACATAATTGTCTATTGACTGTATACAGTAGACAATTCGGCTCTGTCCAGCTTTTATTTGCTGAGCGCGTTCGCGAGCGTGAGGGCGGATTCGACGACGAGATTCATACGCGCGGCGCCGGTGATGGTGTCGCCCACCATGAAGACGTTCGGCAGGGAAGTGGCGTGACCGAGCGGGCGGTTGGGGTTTTCTTCGACGCCCAGGACCATGCCGAGTTTGCGACGCGTCAGGTCGTAGTAGGTGCGCGGGTTCGCGGTTTCGATAATCTCGATGTCGCTGCCAAGCTGAGGCAGCGCCGCGTGCAGGCCCGCCCAAAAACTTTCGAGCGCTGCCTGATCGCGCTCTTCGTACTCTTCCTCGCTCGACTGAAACGCGAACCAGTCTGCGGGATCTGCTTTCGTTATCAACGTGACGGCTCGTTTGCCTGATGGGCCGCTGCCCGGTGGGGAAATGGCTACCGTGAACTCGCCGGCCGAGAAATATTCGCCGGGTAGACGGACCAGCGCCGACTCTTCCAGGCTCGCATATACGACGTACACGCCCGGGCCTTGCATCGTTTTCAGTAGTTTCTTGATTTCGAGTGGCGTTCGGTTCAGGCCGATTAGTTTCCCGTAGGTGTCCCAGATGGTGAGATTGCTGACGATGGCTTTGCGCGCGATCACGGTTTCGCCGCTCAGCAGATCGACGCCAACGGCGCGTTGGCCGTTTTCATCGTAGGCCAACCGCAGCACCGGGCTGTTCAAACGCAATGTGCCGCCGCTCTTCCTGATCGACTCCCCGAGACGTTCGGCGACGCTCGCCGGCCCGCCTTTAATCGAGTAGACGTTCGCGCTGTTAGCGAGCAGGGAAGTCTCCGGCAACTCGACCGGCAGTTCGGAAAACACGCGCTCGTAAATCTCGCCGGGCCCGAACGAAGTGTAAAGTCCCTTTCCCGGTTCGAAGTCGTATCCGCCAAACTCCACTCGCGCGACGCACCCACCCACCTGCGAAGTTCGCTCGAGCAGACACGTCTTCACGCCGCGCGCGGACAGCAAGGCAGCGACCGTCAAGCCGCCGATCCCGCCACCCACGACGACTACGTCATATGACATAAGTAATGAAACAAGTGACCGATCAGCTCCAGGCCGGGAGTCGTAGGCGTGATCTGTTCACCCTTCTCGAGCAGGCTCTTGTCGATAAACGGCGCGAGCGCGAGGACCAGCGACTGGATGCCATTGAAAACGAGGTGAATGATGAACGGCGGAAGGACCGAACCCGAGTACGCCCGAGCGAGCGTCAGCGAAAAACTCAGCAACGTGATGACGGTGATGACGCCGATGTTGTCCCAGTACTGAAACACGTGTACGCCCGCGAACAGCAGCGACACAACGATGACGGCGATCGCTACGCCGGCCGCACGTTCGAGTGCCGAATAAACAACTCCGCGGTAGATCAGCTCTTCAACGAGCGGCGCCGTCAGGACGGCGATGAAGGCAGTTGCGAAGCGCGCCGGCAGCGAACTTTCGATCAGCAGGTCCAACTGCGTTTTGTTGCCACCCAGGACCTGCGTGACGGCCCAGCCGATGAAGAGCAGCACAAACGCCAGCAACACGGCGAGCGCGGTCGTGACCAGCGGATTAAGGTTCTTCGGCCATTCAAACCCGAGAGTTTTGAAGAATGGACGGCGCGCCGCCGTCGCGATGTACTGCCGCAACTGCGGCAGCGAAATCTCTCTCAGGACTAACAAAATAAACGCCCAAAGCACACCGGTGACGTACATCCACACGAGCAGCAGCGTGAGCAGGTGCGTCGGCAGGATGCCGGCGATGGATAGGAAGAGGAGGTTCTTGTCTGTCGCGAGCGCCTGAGCAGTCGGCGGCCCGGTATTAATCCAATTGTAAGCGACGTAGGGGATGGCGAAGATGACGGGAACGAAAATCAACAGCCCAACGCTGCCCGCCCAGATGAAGAGCGCTTTGACTACGTCCAGCCACGGTTGCGAGAACTGTGGCGCAGCCGGCGGTGATGCCAAATCGTGGCGAACAACTTGTTGCGGAAATCCTGACGGCTCCTCGTTCGAAAGCGGCGTCACTTGTTGCGAAGGCTCGTTCGTAATCACGGTCCCGCGAGTGTAGGAGACTCGGAAACACAAAGCAAACCGATGACAGAAACCCGTAGTGCCTCAGTTTGAACTCTGCGGCCTCTGCGGCCTCTGCGATTTTTGCGTACGCTGCATTTTGAGAGCATATTCGAACGCAGAGAAGAGAGAGAACGCAGGGATCGCAGAGAACTTTCAAACTGCGTCACCACCAGAAACCGGACAATGAACGGATCAGACCGCAGGATAGTCCACTTGCAACATCGGCGAACCGACACGCGGCGCCGCGAGCATGAGGGCGATGATCGTCTTCGCGTCCTGGATCTCGCCGCTCGTGATCATTTCAAGCGCCTCGTCGATCGGCATCCGGACCAAGTCGAGAATTTCGTCTTCGTCGAGTTGCTGCTTACCTTCGGTGAGGTCGGTTGCGAGAAAGACCCACATCTTCTCTTCGCAGAACCCGGGCGAGACGAAAAACTCCGACAGCTTTTCCATTCGCCCAGCGACCAGGCCGAGCTCTTCCTCGAGCTCGCGCGCGGCGCCGTCGTCGGGCCGCTCGCCGTTGTCCAACGTGCCTGCTGGAGCTTCGAGCAGATAGCGGACTGCCGGATGGCGATACTGTCGCACCAGCGCGACTGTGCCGTCGTCGAACACCGGAAGAATCACAGCGCTGCCGTGATGATGGACCACCTCGCGCTGGTAGGTCTTCTCGCCTTCGCGCACCGTGTCGACAGTGACGGTGAAAACGCGACCGTCGAATACTTTTTGACTGCCAATAATTTTAGGAAGTTCCATCTTCTCGTTTCCATTCCCCAATTAGATAAAGCGACCCGGTAACGCAGATCATACCTTTGCCGGGCGTGATGCGCAGTGCGGTTCGCCGCGCGTCGCTCACGGTCTTGGATTTTAGAGCGGATACGCGAGCGAATTGTGATGCGATTTCTGACAGTGTTTCGAGCGACGCGGTGCGCGGGTTGTCGATCGCGGTCAGGATGAGGTTGTCGGCGAGCGGGAAGAGTATCTCGCCGATGCGGTCGAGCTTTTTGTCGTTCATCGCGCCGAAGACGAGTGTCAGCGGGCGGCGGCCAAACTCGTCGAGATAGTCCCGCAATGCTTCAGCGCCGGCCGGATTGTGCGCGCCGTCAAGCAGGATGGCCGGGTCGTGTGCGACCAGTTCGAGCCGGCCGGGATGTTGCGCTGTTTCGATGCCTTTGACGATTGCGTCGCGCGGAATCGAGAGACTTTCGGCGAGACTAATCGCAACTGCCGCATTTTCTATTTGATGCCGCCCACGCAATCCGATCCGGATCTGTCCGATACTTGCAGGATCCGCGAGAACCGGAGTCACGCCCGTTTCTCGACACCGCTCCAATAACACGGACATCGCTTCCGGTGGTTGTTTCGCGATGATGGCAGTCACGCCGGGACGGATGATCGCGGCCTTCTCGGCGGCGATGCTTTCGATCGTGTCGCCGAGATATTGCTCGTGGTCCATGGCGATCTGCGTGATGGCTACGACGCCGGCTTTCGCAGCGGTTGTTGAGTCGAGTCTTCCGCCGAGGCCCGTTTCAAGAATCGCCAGTTCGATTCCCGCTTCACGAAATGCCGTCAACGCGACGGCGGTCAACTGTTCGAAGAATGTGGGAAGCGCCTCGATCTTTTCGCTGGCTTCGCGAACGATAGTGACATGGCGTGCGAAGTCCTCCTCGCTGATTTGCTTACCTGCTATCTGAATGCGTTCGGTGATCGATACGAGATGCGGCGAGGTGTAGAGCCCGCTCTTGATGCCCGCGGCGCGACAGATCGAGTCGAGCATTGCGGCCGTGGATCCTTTGCCGTTCGTGCCCGCGATCTGGACCGCTGGAAAGGCGCGTTCAGGGTTGTGGAGAGCGTCGAGGAGGAGCTCGGTGTTTCTCAGGCCAAGCTTGATAGCCAGAGTCTCATGGCCCAGGCTGAAGAGATACTTAACCGCCTCTTCAAAGTTCATCCGCGGTTAATTTCTGGAGGTTGCGCGTCGTCGCGCTCTTTCGATGTCCGACTCGCCGTGAATCTCGGGATTCATCATGAAGTTCAGCAGCTTGATGATCTGCGTGCGCATCTCGCGTCGATCCACGATGTCGTCGATCATGCCGTGGTCCAGGAGGAACTCGGAACGCTGAAAGTCCTTCGGCAGCTTCTGCCGGATCGTCTGCTCAATTACCCGCGGCCCGGCGAATCCGATGAGCGCTTTTGGCTCCGCGAGAATGATGTCGCCGAGCATCGCGAAACTCGCCGTGACGCCGCCGGTTGTTGGATCAGTCAGGATCGAGATAAACGGCAGGCGCGCTTCGTCGAGCGCTGCGAGCGCTGCTGAGATCTTGGCCATCTGCATCAGCGACAGCGTGCCTTCCTGCATGCGCGCGCCGCCCGATGCGGAGAAGATCACGACCGCGCTGTGCTCGCGCATAGCGCGTTCGATCAGTCGCGTCACTTTTTCGCCGACGGCCGAGCCCATCGAGCCGCCGATGAACGACATGTCCATGGCGCCGGCGACGACAGGATGATCGCCGACAGTCCCACGGCCGTTGATGATTGCTTCGGGAAGTCCGGACGCGTCGGTCGCCTGCTTCAGACGATTCGTGTACGGCTTGCTGTCGACGAAGCCGAGCGGGTCGATCGAAATCACTTCGTTATCGATTTCCTCGTACTTGCCGTCGTCAAACAGCAGCGCCAGACGATCGCGCGCGCCGATGCGGAAGTGATAGCCGCAGTGTTTGCAAACCTGAAGCCCGTCCTCGAGCTCGCCCTTGTACAAATGGGCCTCGCACCCGTCGCATTTGACGAAGACGTTTTCAGTCTTCACCACGCGTTCTTCGGGCGGAACGGACTCGATGCGCTTATTTTTCTTACTGAACCAGGCCATAAGAATGGCGAAGAGCCTACCACAAAGGAATTGCGGATTGCGAATTTCGAATTGCGAATTTATCAGCTCTAAATTTGTATTTCAAATTCGAAATTCGCAATTCAAAATTCGAAATTCTAAAACTCGATACCCTGCTGGGCCCGAATTCCGGCGGTAAATGGATGTTTAATCTCGGTCATCTCGGTCACGAGGTCCGCCGCCTCGATCAACTCCGGAGGGGCGTCCCGCCCCGTCACGACGATGTGCAGCGCCGGTTGCGCAGCCCGAATCGCGGCAAATTCGGCCAGGACCTCCTCGACCGGCAGCATCTTGTAACTGAGCACGTAAACCAGTTCGTCAAACACGAGCAGGTCGTAATCGCCCGAGCGCAGCTTCTCGACGCAGAGCGCCCAGGTCTCGCGTGCGGTCTTGATGTCTTGTTCGGGGTTTTTGGTGTCCCAGGTGAAGCCGTCGCCCATCGTGTGGACTTCGATGCCGAGCTTCTCAGCGGAAACGTGTTCGCCGTAGCGGTCGTTGCGCGACTTCATGAACTGAATCATGCAGCAGTTCAAACCGCGTCCGGCGGCGCGCATCATCAGTCCGAGCGCGCAAGTGGTCTTGCCCTTACCGTTGCCGGTGTTGACCATCAGGAGCCCCCGCGTCTTCTCCTGGTAATCCTCTCGCCGCCACTTATATTTTCTTTCCACCACGATTTAAACGACGGACTCTTTCAACACGTCTTCGGTGACGTCGGCAAGCTTATCCGCGCGCTTCACCGCGTCCTGAAGAAGACGGACGATCTCAGTCTCCGCTTCTTCCCAGCTTCCTCGAAGCGTGCAGCCGGCGGCGTTACGATGACCGCCGCCGCCAAACTTCTCCGCGACCTTCGCGACGTTGACGTCGCCTTTCGATCGCAGGCTGGTGCGATAGATTCCAGGCTCGCACTCTTTCAGCATCGCAACCGCCTCGACTTCGCCGACCGTCAACGGATAGTTGACGAACCCGTCAGCGTCTTCGTCGGAAGCGCGGGCTTGTCGCTGCATGTCGAGCGACTGCCGCATGCAGGCGACGCGACCGGTTTCATCGCGTCTCGCCGTCGATAAAACAGCGCCCATCAACTGAATGCGGCTCCACGGATAACTGGCAAACACTGCTTCCGCCGTCTTCGCCGGTTTCACGCCCGTGCGGACCAGCTCCGAAGCGACTTTGAACGTGCGTTCGGTGGTGTTCGAGTAGTGAAACGATCCGGTGTCTGTAATCAGCGCGGTGTAGACGCACTCCGCGATCTCTCGCGTCACGCGCACGCCGGTCGCTTTGCACAGGTTGTAGATCATCTCGCCGACTGCGGAGGCGGTCGAGTCGATCCAGTTGATCGTGCCGAAGAGGGCCGTCGTCGAGTGATGGTCGATGTTGACGACGAACTGTTTTTCGAGATCGACGAGACCTGGGCGCGTGATGTCGGAACACTCGATCACGAAGACTGCGTGGTAACCGGGATCGACCGAGGGCGTGACGCGCACGTCGCCTGCGCCAGGCAGTTGCTGGTACGCGTGCGGCACAGGGTCGCGCATGATGACCTCGACGTCTTTATCGAGGGCGCGCAGCAACCAGTACAGACCGAGCGACGACCCTAAGCTGTCGCCGTCGGGGCGAATGTGCGAGGTGATCGCGAAACGACGTTTTGCTTCGATCAGCTCGACTACTTGACTAAGCATGTTGCTCTGCATCTGAGATCTCAGATCTGAGATCTCAAATTCTTATTCCTTTCCCTGTTTCTCCCACTCTCGTTCAATCTCTTCGAGCAATTGATCGACTCGTTCGCCTTCTTCCTCCACGCGGTCGCGTACGAAATGAAGCTCAGGCGTACGGGGCAGATTCAACGAAAGACCGAGTTGCTTACGAACGTATGGCGCTGCGTGCTTCAGCGCCGCGAGCACTTCCTGGTGCTCTTTTTCATCGCCTGCGATCGTAACGTAAACACGGGCTGCACGTTTGTCTTTTGAAAGACGAACATCCGTGACCGTCACCATCGTCAAACGCGGATCTTCCAGTTCATAACCGACGATTTGACCGATCTCTTCCCGCAGAGTATCCGTGTATCTCTCTGCCCTGCGCATAACCCACCTTAGAGTTCGGTAGCCGCGACGCGCTCGACCACGTAAGCTTCAATCTGGTCTCCGACTTTCACGTCGTTGAAGTTTTCCAGACTGATGCCGCACTCGAAACCTTCGCGGACTTCGGAGACGTCATCCTTGAACCGGCGCAGCGACGCGATGTTGCCTTCCCAGCTCACTACGCCGTCGCGAATCAGGCGCGCCCGCGCGTTGCGGCGAATCGATCCATCGAGGACCATGCAGCCGGCGACGGTTCCCGCCCTCGGCACACGGAACACTTCGCGCACCGCGGCCTTGCCGAGAATCCGTTCCTTCTCGATCGCTTCGAGCATGCCGATCATGGCCGCGCGAATCTCTTCCTCGACCTTGTAGATGATCGAGTGGAGACGAATATCGACGTTCTCCTGCTTCGCGACGTCGGCCGCGCGCGCTTCGGGGCGCACGTTGAAGCCGATGATCACGACTGCCGATGACGACGATCCCGCCTGCGTCGCCGAACCGAGCAATACGTCCGATTCGGTGATCGCGCCCACGCCCGATCGAATCACTTTCACCTTCACGCGATCCGTCGACAGCTTTTGCAGCGTCGACTTCAACACTTCGACGGAGCCCTGCACGTCGGCCTTGATGATGACGAGCAGTTCCTTGACCTCGCTCTCGCCGAGCGCTTCGATACCGCGTTTGGTCGTTTGCAGCAGCGCAGCCTGACGGCTCAACATCTGTCGATGCTGCGAGATGGATTGCGCCTTCGTGATGTCGGAAACGACCTGGAAGCTCTCGCCTGCCTGCGGCACGCCCTGCAACCCGAGAACTTCGACGGGCGTTGCCGGACCGGCTTCGGTGATCGGCTCGCCACGATCGTTGAACATCGCACGGACGCGTCCGTAGATCTGTCCGACGATGAACGGTTCGTGAATCTTGAGCGTTCCCTGTTGGACCAGCACGGTCGCCACAGCGCCGCGCCCGCGGTCCAGTTTCGCTTCGAGCACGACGCCGGACGCGAGACGCGTCGGACTGGCGCGCAGGTTCAGAATGTCTGATGTAAGCAGGATCGTTTCGAGCAGCGTGTCGAGGTTCTGGCGTTTCTTCGCCGAGACCTGGACCATTTCGGTCTCGCCGCCCCAGTCAAGAGGCGACAAGCCCTGTTGCGCCAGTTCCTGTCGCACGCGATCGGGGTTGGCGTCGGGTTTGTCGATCTTGTTGATGGCGACGATGATCGGAACGCCCGCTGCGCGCGAGTGCTCGATCGCTTCGATCGTCTGAGGCATGACGCCGTCGTCGGCCGCGACGACGAGGACGACGATGTCCGTCGCCTTCGCGCCGCGAGCGCGCATCATGGTGAACGCTTCGTGGCCCGGCGTATCGAGAAACACGACGCGGCGGGTCTCTTCGGGATTGTCGGGGTTCGGCACCTGGACGCTGTACGCGCCGATGTGCTGCGTGATGCCGCCCGCTTCACCGGCGGCGACGTCGGTGGTGCGAATGCCGTCGAGCAGCGAAGTCTTGCCGTGATCGACGTGGCCCATGACGGTGACGACCGGCGCGCGCGGTAATTCCACGTCGTCGGCGTCGGCAGCAATCAGTTCCTCGAACTCCTCCTCCGCGACCATCTCTTCAAACGGCACGAACGAGACGTTGTAACCGAATCGCCGGCCGAGATCGGTGGCGACGTCGTCCATCAACGGTTGATTGATGGTGGCGAAGACGCCGCGTTGCAACAGCAACGTCACGACGTCCTTCGGTTTGATTCCGAGTTTTTCGGCGAACTCCTTGACGGTCGAACCTTCGATCAGGCGCACTGATTTCAGCTCGCCCGCGGTGGACGTTTCGAGCCGGCCGGCGATACGGTCTTCGAGTGAGAGCGCTCGCGGCGGCGGAACGAAGTCGCCGCCCCTGTCGAACTTGCCGGTCTTGCCTTCGATCTTGCGACCGCCGCGCGGACTGCTGCGCCGCGAACGGCGGCGTCCGGCGTCCGGAGGCGGAATGTAGGTGGTTTGCGGCGTCGCCGTTTCTCCCGGCGTGCCCATGCGTTCAGAGCGGGGCAGCGACGGCCGGTCGCGATGGCGCGCGGGACGTTCGGGCGTCCGTTCTCTGGGCGCGGCCGGTGGTGGCGGCGGTGGCGGTGCGGGCGCGCGTTCGCCGGGCCTGATGCCCGCGTTGAGTGCGGCCGCAGTCGGGCGCAATACGCGGACCTGGCGCGACGGCACGGGCGGCGGCGCCGGCTTCGGCTGCTGCACTTCCGCGCCGTTGCTTGGCGCGAGTGGCGCTGGAGCAGGAGTCGTCTCGACCGGCGGAGGCGCCGCAGGCGGCTCGACCGCTTCGGGCATCGACGCGGCTGGTTCGGCCTGAATCATGGCCGGCTGTTCGAGCACTTCCTGCGGTGGCGCTTCGACGCGCGCGGCCGGAGTCAGTTTCTTGACGAGCCTGGCGGGCGCGATCGGCCTCGGAGGCTCTGACGGCCTGGCCGCCGGAGTTTCAACCGGTTCCGCTTCCGTCGGAGCGGGCGCGGGTGCGGACGGCGCGGCGGCTACGGGTTCCGGTTCGTGAACCTCGGGCTCAGCTTCGGCGGCCGGCGCTTCGGGCGTCGGCAGCACGGCGCGCTTCACGACTTTGACGGCGCGCTTCACCGTGGTCTCTTTTTTCGGGAAGTACTTGTTGCGAATCTTCTCGGCCAGTTCCTTGGAGACTGAGTTGGAAGGAACACTGACGTCGACGCCTTCGCGGCGCACCTCTTCGATGAGACGTTTAGTGTCGAGCTTTAGTTCTTTGGCGAGATCGTAAATACGAACTTTCGAGGAAACTGTCATGCACTCCTTCTCGACGCTTTAACTCGCGCGTCCTGACGATCCTTGGTGGTGATTAGGAACCGAGGCCGCTCCTAACCACTTCAGAAACGTCCGATCAGAAGTTCGGCACGTGACAGTAGGGGCGAAGCGGGCAACACAAACGGCCCGAATAAACCGGTTTTGTGTTGTTCCAGTTTGGCTGCATCATTGGAGCATCACTGCTTCTCGTCATCCGGGCTCCCGCCTGATGCAGCCTCTTCCGAAACTGCGGGAGCTGTTTCCGCTTCGTCAGCCGAGGCTTCGGAAGCTTCTTCTTCCGCCATCACTTCCGCCACGTTCTCGTCGATGTGGGCGAAGGCTTCGACCGCCGAGGACGTGATGTCAGGCGATGGCGTTATCGTGTCCGGACGCAAGTCGCGGCCGGATTCCAGCAAAGCTAATTCGTCGGACGGGATCGGCTCGGCTTCGGTCACAGCGACTGGATCGGCCGAATCCCATGCTTTGATCTCAGGTTCGGCGCCGAATGGAACTCCATGCTCGACTGCCTCGTCGTAACCAGCCGCGGTTGACTCCGGCGACGGTTCTACTTCCGTCGGTTCCGCCGATTCGTCGAACTCAGCGGAGACGGCGTGCGTCTCAGGTTCGATGAGTTCGCCGTCTTCGGACTCTTCGAGACTGCGGTTACGCATGGCGACGACGGCTTGCGCCGCGTTCAGAATGACTTCCGCTTCGTCGAGACTCAGGTCGAGGAACTCGACGAGGTCGTCGACTGATGTTTGCGCCAGCGCGTCGATATCGTTGATGCCGTGCTCGGACAGCGCTTCGGTTTGGGCCGCCGTGACGCCTTCGATCGCGGAGAGCGGCACCGCTTCGCCGGAAGCAATCAAAGCACCCATCTGTTCGGTGACCTCGCGCTTGATCTCTTCCTCGCTGCGGATGTCGATGTTCCAGCCGACGAGCTTGGTCGCGAGCCGGACGTTCTGGCCGCGTTTGCCGATAGCCAGCGAGAGTTGGTCTTCGTTGACGATGACCTCCATCTGGCGGTTCTCGATGTCGGTGATTCTGACCTGGTTGACCTTCGCGGGCGAAAGCGCGTTGGCTGCGAAAACTGAAGGCTCGTCTGACCACTCGATGATGTCGATCTTCTCGCCGCGCAGCTCGCGGATGATGGCCTGAACGCGGGAGCCTTTCATACCGACGCACGCGCCGACGGGATCGACGTCGCGCTCGTTGGACATGACGGCGATTTTTGCGCGTTCGCCGGGCTCGCGCACTGCCGACTTGATCACGACCGTACCGTCGTAGATCTCCGGGACTTCCATTTCGAACAACCGGAGCAGCAATTCGGGCGACGTGCGTGAGACTTCCACTTGCGGCCCTTTCGATTCCTTGGAAACGTTATTGATGACGACGCGAATGCGCTCGCCCTGGTTCCACTGTTCGCCGCGCGACTGTTGCGAGCGCGGAAGAATCGCTTCGAGGTTGCCGAGGTCGACGATGATGTTGCCGCGCTCGAAACGTTTGACGTAACCGTTAACTAGGTCGCCGATCTTGTCGATGTATTGTTCGTAGACGTTGCTGCGGACGGCGTCGCGGACTTTCTGGAAGAGAATCTGTTTGGCGGTTTGGGCGGCGATGCGGCCGAGCTCTTCCATGGGCAAGGGAAGCAGCAGCGCGTCGCCGAGCTCGACTTCGTCGCCGGCCAGCTCACGGGCTTCGACTATCGAAAGCTCGGTCGCGGGGTTCTCGACCTCGTCCACGACGACTTTAGACGCAGAAAGCTCTATGCCGGTCTCGGCGTTCCAATCCACCTGGATGTCCTCGCCCGACCGGAATTGCTTTTTGGCGGCCGCGCGAACGGCCTCCTTCATTGCTTCTATGACCAGATCGCGTTCGATACCCTGCTCCTGACAAAGCGCCTCGATGTTTTGTGCGATCGATGAACTCATGAAAGTCTCTCTATTCGTTTCCCCTAGTGCCGCCCGGCACGGCGTAATTCCTCTTCCACGTCTACTTCCAGATTCGCCTTCGTGATCAAATCCAGCGGCACCCGCACTTGCCCGCTGGTCTTGTCTTCAAAAACAATATCCTCGCCATCCAGTCCGACCAGGCGGCCGCGGAAGTTGCGCTGTCCGTTAATCGGCTGGCGCGTCTTCATTTTCGCCAAACTGCCCGCAAAGCGCTCGTAATCGGCGCGTTTGTAAAGACCACGTTCTATTCCGGGTGACGATACTTCCAGTGTGTACGGAGCGTGGATAAAATCCTCGACGTCGAGGATCGTCCCTAGATGAGTACTCACTGCGGAGCAATCTTCGTGGGTCACACCCTGCGGCTTGTCAATAAAAACGCGAACTATCGGCTTGTTGTCGGGGCCGGCCACCTCGGCGTGCACAAGCTCGAGACCGTGGTCGATTGCGACTCGTTCAGCCAGTTCCTGAACCCGTGCTGCAATCGAATCGTTTCCCATGGCCGCAAAAGAAAAAGTGGGCGCGAAACCCACCGGACAAGACCCCGCGCCTTCGAGCAAGCTGTGGATTATACGGTAGGGACTTTCGAGAGGCAACTTGCGAAGGGTACGCGGATTTTAACTATCCGCCAACTTAGCCTTTACCACTTCACTTATTGTTTTGCCATCCGCGTTTTTGCCCTCTAACGCGGTCTGGGCGGCCTTCATGACCTTGCCCATGTCCCTCATTGACGTGGCGTCGGTTTCAGCTATCGCGGCCGCCACTGCCGCTTCGATCTCGGCCCCCGAGGCGGCTTGCGGGAGATACGTCTCGATGACGTCGATCTCAGCCTGCTCCTTGTCGACCAGCTCCTGACGGCCGGCTTTCTCATACTGCTCGATCGAGTCGCGGCGCTGCTTCACGAGCGAACGCAGCAGCTTCTGCACGTCGTCGTCAGTAAGCTCACTGCCTTTCTCGATCTTCCGATTCATCATCGCCGCTTTCACCATACGCAGCGTCGACGTGCGCCCGGCATCCTGCGACTTCATCGCCGCGGTCAGGTCCGAAACAATCTGTTCACCCAAACTCATTTTGAAAATCCTCCATTGGACCCATTTGATTTCGCTAAATAATCGCGCAGGAACCTTCCGGTGTGCGACTCGCGAATGCGCATGATCTCTTCCGGCGTGCCGATCCCGACGACGTATCCGCCGGCCTCGCCGCCTTCCGGCCCGAGGTCGATGATGTGATCCGCGGTCTTGATAACGTCGAGATTGTGTTCGATCACCAGCAACGACCCACCCGCGTCAATCAGCGCGCGAAACGCCGCGAGCAGCTTGTTGATGTCGTCGAAGTGCAAACCAGTTGTCGGTTCGTCGAAGATGTAGAGCGTCTTCGCGCCGGTGCGTTTCAACAAGTGCGCCGCGAGCTTGATGCGCTGCGCTTCGCCGCCCGACAACGTCGTCGCCGACTGGCCCAAACGCAGATAGCCAAGGCCAACGTCGTCCAGCACGCGCAAACGGTTCGTCACCTTCGGAACTTCGCGGAAGAACGTGATTCCCTCGCGCACCGTCATGCTCAACACTTCGTGAATGTTCTTGCCGCGATAGCGGATGTCGAGAATCTGCTGTTTGAATCGCGTCCCCTTGCACTCTTCGCAAACCAGCTCGACGTCGGCGAGGAACTGCATCTCGACTGTCACCGTTCCGTCGCCCTGGCAGACTTCGCAACGCCCACCCGGCAGATTGAACGAGAAGTGCGACGGCTCGAAACCGCGCGCCTGCGCTTCACGCGTTGCGGAAAACACCTCGCGAATCGCGTCGTAGACCTTGATGTACGTCACGGGATTCGAACGCGGCGTGCGTCCGATCGGCGACTGATCGACGAGGATCACGTCGTCGACAAAAATGCCGCCGTCGAGTTTCGTAAACCCGCCGACGTGTCCTTGCCAGTCGCCGCGCTGTTTTTTCATTCCCGCGTAGATGCAGTCGTGAATCAACGTCGACTTGCCCGAACCGCTGACGCCGGTCACGCAGACGAGCATGTCGAGCGGCACTTCGATGTCGATCGATTTGAGGTTGTGTTCGGAAGCGCCCTGAATTGTGAGCCGGCGTTTCTGTGCGACGCGCCGTTGCTTCGGCTCTTTTATCTCCGCGTCGCCGCGAAGATACCGCGCCGTTAACGACGACTCGTCACGCAACAGCCCGGCGAAGTCGCCTTCGTACATGACGCGGCCGCCCAACTCCCCGGCTGCCGGACCGATGTCGAGTATGTGATCAGCGGAGCGCATCATCTCCGCGTCGTGTTCGACGACGAGCACGGTGTTGCCGATGTCGCGCAGGTTTTTGAGCAGACGGATCAGACGATCGTTGTCGCGCGGATGCAGGCCGATCGACGGTTCGTCGAGCACGTACAGCGCCCCGACGAGCGACGACCCGAGGTTCGTTGCGAGTTGAATTCGTTGCGCTTCGCCGCCGGACAGCGTTGATGCGAGCCGATCGAGTGTCAGGTAGTCGAGCCCGACTTCGACGAGGAATCGCAGGCGTCGCCGCACCTCGAACAGGATGCGATCGGCGATGGCCGTCTGTTCGGTCGAGAGTTGCATCGAGTCGAAGAAGCTCGACGCGTCCTTGATCGACATCGCGCAGATCTCCGCCAGCGTTCGGCCGCTGACTTTGACGTCACGCGCTTCCTGACGCAGCCGTCCGCCTTTGCAGTCAGGGCACAACGTGTAGCCGCGATACTTTGACAGAAAGACGCGGACGTGAAGTTTGTACTTCTTAGTCTCCATCCAATCGAAGAACCCGCGGACGCCGGCCCACTCACCGCGTCCTTCGATGACCGCCGTCTGGTCCGACCGCGAGAGCTGGTTGAACGGCGTGGTCATCGAGATCTTTTCCGCGCGGCAGAACTGTTTCAGCTCAGTTTGGGCCCATTCGTGCTGCGGCTTGGTCCACGGTTCGATCGCGCCGTCTTTCAACGACAATCCCGGATTGGGAATCACGAGATCGAGATCGAGCCCGATCGTGTTGCCGAATCCCTGGCACGTCGGACACGCGCCGTACGGATTGTTGAAACTAAAGAGACGCGGTTCGGGTGTCGCATAGACGGTGCCGTCGTACTTGCACTCGAAGCGGTCTGAAAAATGCAGCCGTTGCCGGTCCATCCGTGGTTCACCGCCGGCTGTTTCGACGACGGCCGTGCCGTGACCTTCCTGGAAACAGGTCTCGAGCGAGTCGACGAGACGTTGGCGAACGTCAGGCCGGGCGGCGAGTCGATCGACGAGGACGAAGACGTCTTTGAAGTCGTCGCGCACAAAATCGTCGGGAGATTTCAGGTCGATCGTCTGGCCGTTGTGATAGAGGCGCGTGAAGCCGCGTTGCATCAGGCTCATCAGGTGCGCCGTGATTGATTGGCGTCGCGAGGCGCCGCGGCGTTTCGATTTTTCCTGCGGCTCGCTCAACCCGGCGCCCGCCGGGAACAGGACGTAAAAACGCGTGCCTTCGGGAAGCGTGCCGAGCACTTCGTCGGCGACTGACTCCGGCGAATCGCGCGTCACCAGCCGTCCGCAGACGCGGCAATACGTTTGACCGACACGGGCGAAGAGCAGGCGGAGGTAGTCGTAAATCTCTGTTTGCGTGCCGACGGTCGAACGCGGGTTACGCGTCGAGTTCTTTTGGCGGATGGCGATCGCCGGCGCGATTCCGTGGACTTCGTCGACGTCCGGTTTGTCCATGCGCTCGAGAAACTGGCGCGCGTAAGCGGAGAGCGACTCGACGTACCGGCGCTGTCCTTCGGCGTAGATCGTGTCGAAGGCGAGCGACGACTTGCCGGAGCCGCTGACGCCCGTGACGACCGTCATTTGATTTATCGGGATAGAGAACGAGACGTTTTTGAGGTTGTTAACGCGTGCTCCCCTGACTTCAATTGCTTCTTCAGGCATAGATAGATCCGAGTTCTGCGCTCTTCGCAAACTCGGAATGATACACGGATTCAATTGACACCTTCAACTTGGCTGGATGACAATGCGCGGCAACATGAAGACTTCACAATTTCTTCTGCGCGGGTTTCGCCGGCCCCGCGAAATCGCCTGCTTCGCTCTCGGAAAACTGGAACGCCAGGTTTTGGAAGAGACGTGGCGACTCGGCGAGGTCTCAGTTCGCGACGTCTATCGCGCCTTCGACGAGCGGATTGCCTACACCACGCTCATGACCACGCTCGACCGGCTCTTCAAAAAGAATTTGCTCGCGCGTCGCAAAGACGGTCGCGCCTTTTTGTACGCGGCGCTCGTCTCGCAGGACGATCTCGACCGCGGCATCAAGGAAGACGTCGTCGACGGTCTCCTCGGCCACGGCGCGGACGGTGTCGAACCGATCCTGGCTTGCATAGTGGACACCATTAGCGAAAGAGACCGCGAGCTGCTCGACGAACTCGATCGCCTGGTGCAGGAAAAGAAGCGCGAGCTCAACAGCTAATGTACGAATTCTTAGGCATAACGCTGGTCCTGGCACTGCTCCTGACAATCAACGCAACCGCGACGTTGGCTGCCACCGGCCTTGCACGCGCCTCCAGGAAACTCCTTTGGAAGTGCTCGGCGCGAACGCGAGCCGAGATCCTCTTCGTCATGCGCATCGGACCGCCGGTCATCGCGATTGTCGCGATTGCCGCGTTCATGATCCCGTCTTATTTGATCTACGAGCCGTACGCGACCAAAGAAACAGTCAGTTGGAAACTCGGCTCGCTTGCGACGCTCTCCGCCGTCGGCGTGGGACTCGCGATCTCGCGCGGTGTGCGCTCGTGGCTGGCGACTCGGTCGCTGCTTAAACAGTGGCTCGCCGCATCGACGCCAATCAAACTCGACACGATCAGAGTGCCAACCTTCGTCCTGGAACACTCGTTTCCGATCATCGCCGTCGTCGGCGCGCTTCGCCCGCGCTTGTTCATCGCCGGCCACGTGCTCGAATCGTTGAGTGAAGAAGAGCTGGCGGCGGCAATCGCGCATGAGTACGGCCACCTCGCGGCGCAGGACAACTTCAAACGCTCGGCGTTGCGCATCAGCCGCGCGGCGCTGTTGCTGATTCCGTGCGGCCGCTGGCTGGATCGCACCTGGAGCGAGGCGTCGGAGTCAGCCGCGGACGAACACGCCGCGCAAAAGAGCTCGCAGGTCGCACTCGATCTCGCGTCAGCGCTGGTGCGGATCGCGCGCATGATTCCGACGGGCCAACGACAGAGTTTGCCGGCGGCTGTTTCCGGGTTCCTGATGGGAGAGGATGCTCCGGGCGTGAAGGTCCGGGTAAGCCGTCTGGTTGAGCTCGCCTCCACTGATCCGCGGATGCTGGTGAGCAGCGCCCCGCTGTTTCGCTTTATTCCATGGCTGGTGCTGACGCTGGTCGTCGTGGTCAGCGTCACGATCGAATCTCGTCCGCAGGTGCTGGCGGCGGTACACGTCTTCGTCGAGCACGTCGTCGCCTTCCTCAGTTAAAGCAGATCCCGCAAAGACGCAAAGGCGCAAAGAGAAGTCGGAGGCAGGAGTGTAAAGTATGCTTCCGCGCTTCCAGTTGGCGCCTTTTCTTCTTTGCGCCTTTGCGCCTTTGCGGGAACTACTTTTGCGCCTACGACGGCTGGTAGTAGTTGATGCCGGGCTATAAAGTCGTCCGCTCTTATGGCCCCACCAATTCACAAGTACATCCTTCGAATCCTTTTCACGTTCGCGATGTCGTTTACGGCATTGGGCCAGGAGCCGGAAGGCAAGGTCACGGGCTCCGTGAAAGACGAGAACAGCGCCGTTGTAAGCGGCGTCACTGTTTCGCTGCTGCTTTCGAATCAGGCTGTTGCGCGCGCGACGGTGACCGACGCAAACGGAAACTTCGCGCTGGACCACGTTGCGCCCGGAACGTATCAGGTCGTCGTCGAGCGCCCCGGCTTTTTGACGCATCGCTCTGCCGTGCACGTTTCAGCGGGCGACACGAAACAGTTGCCGATCGTGCTGGAAGTTAATCCCGTCGAGGCGATGATCACCGTCACTGCCGAAGCCGGGCAGATCTCGAGCACACGAGATAGCGCGACGCAGGTGAACGTCATCAACGAGCGAAAGGTCATGGAGCGAGCGCCGGAAGTCGTGGCGCAGGTTGTCGACGAAGAACCCGGCGTCAACTTGCAGCGCACGAGCCCGTCACTCAGCGCGGTATTCGTGCGCGGACTCACCGGACGAAACGTCGCCGTCTTTGTCGATGGCGTTCGCTACACGACGAGCGCGCAACGCGGCGGCGTCGGCACCTTCTTCAGTCTTATTGAACCGTCGAGTCTGGAAACTGTCGAAATTCTGCGTGGGCCAAACAGTTCGCAGTACGGATCGGACGTACACGGCGGTGTCGTCAACTTCATCTCGCAAGCGCCGCGTTACGGAAACACGGACGGCGAGTTTCACGGTCACGCCAACGTCTTCTACACGTCGGCAACGAATGGCTTCGGCGGCAACACGCTGGTGAGCTACGGCACGAGGAAGTACGGACTGCTGCTGAACGCGAACGGCCGCCGCATCAGCACGCTGCGTCCGGGCGACGGCCTCGACTACCACGCCGCCGTCACGCGCTTTCTGGGCCTGCGGTCCGACATCTTCGGCACGCGTCTTCCCGACACGGGCTTCACGCAGTACGGCGGCCTCATGCGCGCCAACATCAATCTCGACGACAACACGCAGCTTCTCTTCAGCTACGCGCGTAACCAGCAGGACAACGGCAAGCGCTACGACCAGTTGCTCGGCGGCGACGGCAACAACATCGCCGACCTGCGCAACCTGATGACCGACACGTTCTATGCGCGCCTGTTCCGGCAGAACCTGTGGATCTTCGACAGCGGTTCGTTCACCGTCTCTTACAACGGACAGCGTGAAGAGCGAATCAACCAGGGCGGACAAGGCAATCCCACCGGCACGATCACCAATCAACGCGAGCGCACCAACGTCTTCGGGTTCAACTTCTATCTCGACAAACAGTTGGGCGACAACAACACGTTCCTGTTCGGCGCGGACATTTATCGCGATAAGATCCACGCGCCCGCGTTTACGTTCGATCCCGTGACGAGGACGACGGTCAATTCGCGCCCGCGCATTCCCAACGGCGCGCGCTATCTCTCGTATGGCTTCTTCGCGCAGGACAACTACACAGTCATTCCCAACCGGCTGCGGTTGAGCGGCGCGGTTCGTTACAGCGTCGCGTCGTATCAGTCGCGCGCAGCAAATTCGGCGCCTGGTCCAAACGGCGCACCGCTGTTTCCGGACGACAGCGCGCGCTTCGATGCGTTCTCCGGACGTTTCGGCGGCGTCGTGACTGTCGCCGGCGGGTTCGACATCGCAGCCAAGTACACGCGCGGCTTCCGCGCTCCGAATACGACGGATCTCGGAATCATCGGTCTCGCCGGCACCGGTTTCGAAGTTGACGCCACGACGGCTGCGGCGCGTGGCGGATTTATCGGCACCACTTCGGGCGGCGACGCAGTCTCGACCGGCATTCCGGTCACGCGACTCGAACCGGAAAGCAGCGACAGTTTTGATCTCAGTTTCCGCTACACGAGCCGGCGCTTCGGCGCGGAGCTGACGGGGTTCACGACTAAACTCAACGACGTCTACTTCGATCAGGCCCTGGTGTTGCCGCAAGGAGCGACGGGAACGTTCCTTGGCAGCGATCAGATCGTCGCGCAGAACGCGGCGGGTCTCGTCTTTGTGGCGGTTGCGCCGACGAACCCCGTGCTTGTGCGCGTCAACTTCGACAACGCGCGCATGAACGGCGTCGAGGCCAACGCGCGCGTGCGCATTACGGATCAGTGGAGCGCGAATGGCAACTTCACCTACGTCCGCGCGCACAGTCTCTTGAACGGCCTGCCGCCGAGCATCGAAGGCGGCGTTCCGCCGGCAACCGGATTCGTCAGTTTGCGTTATCAACCTCACTCACGGTTCCACGTCGAAGGTTATTCCGTGCTCGCAGCGCGTCAGAATCGTCTTTCGTCACTCGACCTCAATGATCGCCGCACAGGAGGCGGACGTTCGCGCGCGAATATTCAAAACTTCTTTCGTCGCGGCGCGTGCGTGCGCGGGTTGACGACTCCCGGACCCACCGGTTGCGGTTCAGCCGGCGGCATTCTCATTCCGACAGGCGAGACGCTGGCGCAAGTGCAGAATCGACTGCTTCCGCTCGGCGCGACGATCAACGGCGTGCTAGTCGCCAACAACGACACGCTCGTGCCGACGTTTCCGTATCTTCCGGGTTATGGATTGGTGGGCGTGCGCGGCGGTTTCAAATTCAACGACTCGTCCGACATCTTCGTCGATTTTGAAAACATCTTCGACAAGTCGCACCGCGGAATCAGTTGGGGCATCGACGGCCCCGGACGCGGCGTGACGGTCCGTTACCGTTATTCGTTTTAGCTTCCTGAGTGAACTCCTGACAGTCGAAAACCTGACGATGCCGGCATAGCGATGTACGGTCAGTGGTAGTAATTGCCTTCCGGGCGCACAATTCCGTTTCGCCTTCAAACTTCAACCCAATCGGTGAACAACATGAAACTCAAGTCCTTGCTTTCCTTACCACTGTTTCTGCTCGTGTTCATAGCCACGACGGCCGTTGCACAGTCGCCAAACACCGCGACGATAAACGTGACCGTCGTCGATCAAAATGGCGCGGTCGTGAAAGACGCGAACGTTTCCGTCACCAACACGGCGACGGGCGACGTGCGCGAAGCAGTTTCGGGAGACGACGGGCACGCCACGTTTGCAGCGTTGTCACTCACCGGACACTACACCGTCACGGTCTCGCGCGAAGGCTTCGGCGAAGAACGGCGCGAGGGACTAACGTTGCGCTCCGGTGAAACGGCGACCGTAAAAGTCACGCTCCAGGCGGGCGAACAGAAAGCGGAAGTCACCGTTTACGGCACCGCGGAAGGCGTGCGCGCGGATCCGCAGATCGGACTGCCGTTGCGCGCCGAACAGATCGACGAGACGCCGCTGCTCGGCCGCAAAGTTTCGACGCTGCCGCTGCTCAACTCCGCGTTTCGGCAAGGGAAGGGAACCGGCGATCTCTTCGTCAATCAAACTTACTTCATAACCGGCGCAGGCTCGCGCCGCACGACGACCGTCACGCTCGACGGCGCGAATAATGACGAAGCGTGGGGTCGTCAAACCGCAGTCGCCACTGTCCCACTGGGCGCGATTCAGGAGATCGCCGTCATTTCGAACGCGTTCTCGGCTGAGTTTGGCTGGACCGCGGGACCGGCGTTGAACATTGTCACCAAGTCAGGCACCAATGACATACACGGCGAAGTGCTCGTCATGGTCCGACCCGGCGATTGGCAGGCGGAAACATTCTCAACGAACGGCTTCTGTCCGCCGTCAGTGCCGACTTGCGTCACCCCGTCGACGCTTCAGTTCATCAACCCCGTCGACATTCCCGACGCGCTGCAACAGTACTCGGCGACGATCGGCGGGCACATCGTTCGCGACCGCACGTTTTTCTTTGCGACGACTGACTACACTCGTCAGAACCGCACCACGTTTCTCTCGACGACGCTGCCGGCGTTTGTGTTGCCGCCGGATGGTCACCTCGACTATACGGGCCACTATCGCCAGTTCCTTTTCGACGGCCGTGTCGATCACAAGCTCACATCCAACCAAAACCTGATGTTTCGAGTGAACGTCGATCGGTTCTTCGACGACAATCCGCAGGATGCCGTCGGCGGAACCAACGCGCCGAGCGTCGCACGCCGCTACGCACGCCGATCGTGGACTGCGCAAGTCAATCACACCGCGGCGCTGAACCCGCGACTTCTGAACGAAGCACGAGTCGCTTATCTTCACGGCGATCCGGTCACACTCTGGGAAGCGCAGACGCTTTCAACAACCTACACACGCGGCGGCGCCGTGCCGTTCACGATCGGACAGTCGCGCGCGTCTGACCTTTGGGGCCATCAGATCCAGTTTTCCGACACGTTGTCATGGTCGCACGGCAAACACTACGTGCGTTTCGGCGGCGGCGTGATCCATCACACTTCCGGCGGCACCGGCAGTGAACCGGGAACCGCGATCCTCGGCACGTTCACGTTCAGAAACAACACCACCGCGCCGTTCGGACAACTCACGCTTGCAGACGTGCAGAACTACACGCAGCCGATCAACTTCGGCATCAGCAGCTACGAGTTGCCGCAGTGGCTGAACACAGTTTTCGTCCAGGACAGCATTCACTTGCGCCACAACTTCACGCTGGATCTCGGGCTTCGCTACGACGTCCAAACGCTCACCGACGACAGGAACAACTTCGCGCCGCGCATCGGCTTCGGTTGGCATCCGGGCGGCGACGCGCGCACGTCGATTCGCGGCGGCTACGCCATGTACTACACACAGATTCGTGCGAATGCCGTTGCCGGTTATCTAGTTAACGGTCTCGACGGTTTGACGACTTACACGGCGACGCCGGGACAGACCGGCTTCCCGATTTGTTTGACTGGCCCATGCCTTCCGGTCGCCGTCGATCCGAAGACGATCCCGGCTTCGCAACTCCCTGCGCGTGACGTCACGATTCGCGCCGGACTGCGTGACTTTTATCGCGAACAGTTTGCGCGGTTCGGGTTGAACTTCGATCGTCTGCCGAACTATCCCGACAAGCTCGTGAATCCTCGCAGCCAGGTCGTCACTCTCGGCGGCGAGCGCGAGTTTTTCAAAGGCTTCTTCCTGGGCGCCGACTACGTGCATCAACATTGGACCGAGCTCGATCGCACTGTCGATCTGAACGCGCCGGCGCCTTTCACTCGCAGGAAACCCGGTGAGGTCAGAAGTGTGGCCGCCGCTAACTTGACCCGGCCGATCCTGCCCGTCAACGGCGGCGTCCGGCAGGTGAACGTGATCATGAATCTTGGCGTCGCCGATTACGACGGTTTGCAGACGCAGTTCAGCTATCGTGGCAATCGCCGCATGTTTGCCTCCGTCAGTTACACGCTGTCGAAAGCGACGAACATCTTCGAGCCTGACGGCAACGGGATTGGACCAAACGAAAGCAACATCGTCCAGCTTCACGAAGCCGAACGCGGGCCAAGCGTCGTCGATCAACGCCATCGCGCGGTGATGACGTTCAACTACCGCTTCCCGCTGAACATCACTGCCGGGACGGTCAGCATGTTCGCGTCGGCGCGTCCGTTCAATGCGACGACGGGTGTCGACAACAACGGCGACGGTCTCAACAACGATCGTCCGGTTATCAACGGGCTCGTCATTCGGAAGTCCGCGTTTCGCGGCACGCCGACGTCTGATGTTGCGGCGTTCGTCGAGAAGCGATTTCAGTTTTCAGAGAGTATTGCGCTGCTGCTGCGAGTGGAAGGATTCAATCTGTTCAATCACGGAAACTTCCTGGGACGCGGCGTGACGACGTATGGCGATGGGCCAACGGCCGCGCCGACGTTTGGACAGTTTGTCGGCGGTGTGGGAACTGCGCCGAATGCGATTCCGGCGTTCGCCAACATCGACCCACCGCGAATGTTTCAACTGCAGGCGCGGTTTATCTTTTGAAGTCGATCCGGAGGAGTTAGACCGGAGGCGTATCCTCGAACGGCAGATCCGGTTGGAAACCCTTGTCGCGTCCGGCGACGTAGAGTCGCATCACGAACCACAGGATACAGAGCGCCAGTGCGATCCAGGCGACTGCCCAGAGCAGAGCCGGGATTCCGGTGGCGCGCGCCATGTTAACGGCGTCAGTCGGAACCGTTATCGCCTCGAAAGGTGACGCGAGGAAGAGGACGGTCTTTAGATCGAACAGTGCATTGAGTACGCACTGTACCGCGAGGAAGCTCACGAAGAACGTCGCCACGCGCGCGCTCGCAAATCTCGCGATCAGCACCAGGCCCGCCGCAATTATCAGGCCTGCCACAACAGTAAACGGAACTCCCCACAGGCCGTTGAACGTCCAAAGAGGCTTGATGAGTCCGAAGATCATCGTCAGCGCGAAGATGAGAATGCCGGAACCGAGCAGTACGATCCGCGCCTGGACTGCTTTACGAATCAACACGAGCAACAGCCCTCCGAATGCCATCGCTCCGAGGTAGCCCGCGCTCGAGATTAAGATCTCCGAGATTAGCCCGCCCTGAGTCGTGTAAGTCTCGCCGCTGGCGTTCGGCGCGACGCTGAGGCTTGCGACCGAGTTTCCGGTTAGCAATGCAGCCAGTGCGTGCCCGCCTTCATGGATAAACGTAACGAAAATTCGGAAAGGATAGGTGAGAACTTCGGCGTACGGAATGAACCACAGCACTACCGAAATCGTGGCGGCAACGAGTAGCGTCATTGCCTGGGGACGCGCGTCTTGTGAAAGCCTCAATCTCATCTTCAACTCTCCGGTAAATACTGAATCTGGGCGTATTCTAAGGGCCGCGATGATTAACGCACAACCCGCGCAGGATGTTCCGGAACCCCGTTATTCCCGCTGATAATCACCGGATTTCCCGCCGGTTTTACTTTCCAGCCGGATATCGGTGATCGTGATCCCTTTCTCCAGCGCTTTGCAGATGTCGTAGATCGTCAGCGCCGCGACCGAGACGGCCGTTAACGCTTCCATCTCAACCCCCGTCTGCGCCCTTGTCGAAACCTCAGCTGCGAGCGCAACGCCGTCATCCAGCAACGACGCCTGCACGTCGATATGAGTCAAAGGCAGTGGATGGCAGAGCGGGATCAGATCGGAAGTGCGCTTCGCGGCCATGATCCCGGCCAGACGAGCAGCTTCGAGTGGATCACCTTTCGGCGTGCGATGTTCGCGCAACGCCGCGACAGTCGCAGCGCTCATCAACACTCGCGCCGACGCCGTCGCGCGTCGCGCACTCACGTCTTTCGTTGCCGTATCCACCATGCGAACGCGGCCCTGATCGTCAACGTGCGAAAGCTGTGTCATACGCGAGAGAGCATAACAAAATGTAAGTAGATCTCGACAGCAGACGGCGTTTACGTCTATTCTGCGGCGACCGGGACGCCCTCATTCGGGTTGGTCTCATGCTTTTCAATCCAATTCGAGCCCTGGGCAAAAGTTTTAAGAATCCAATTCGGAGTTCGTGATCGTAAGTTAAACGACGATTGAATACCCCTATACCAGCTGGAGGATTTTTTTGTGTTTGAGACCGATAAGGAAGTGCTTGATTGGTACGAGCGACAGCCGCGCGCCCTATCAAAAGAGTACGTGAACAGCATTCGCTGGAATGAGATCAAAGATCACCCAGTCAATCCAGCGTTTGTCCCGGTGCTCATCTACATGCGCGACATCGAGTACTTCACGGACATGTATTACCAGGAACTGCGACGCACGCCGACGGGCAAGGATCCGGTGATCAGAAAATTCATGGACCGCTGGAGCATCGAAGAGTTGCATCACGGCAACTTGCTCAACAGGTTTCTGGAAGAAGCGGGAGTGGCGACTGGGAAGAACTGGCAAGTGGAAGCGACGCGGAAGATCCCTCGGCTCTACAGGCTTGGAAGTTATCTGGTGGACCACGCGTCGAGACCGTTTGGAAAACACTTTCACGGCGCGCACATGGTTTGGGGCGCAATCAACGAGATCACGGCGATGAATGCTTATCGGCGTCTGTCGGATCTCGCCGCGCATCCGGTGCTCAAACAGTTGCTGATCGGGATCGTGCAGGAGGAGTCGATCCATTCGAGTTTTTACTGGAACGTCGCGCGCGTGAAGCTTAAAGAGACGAAGTTTTCGCGCAACCTCGCGAGGTTCATCATCGGACAGTTCTGGAAGCCGGTGGGCCAGGGCGCGAAGCCCGTCGGCGAGGCAAACTACGTGATGGCCACGCTGTTTCCCGGCAAGGAAGGGTTGGATTTGTTCGACCAGAAGATCGGGAATCGTATCGAGCGCCTGCCGGGATTTCTGGGTTTCAAAGGCTTGACTGAACGCGTTGCGCCGATCGTCCAGGTCAAGACGGCGCTTCCGATCTTTTGTGCTTTTCTGTCGCTATTGTAAGCGGACGGCTTTCACGAGCGATCCGGCTTCGACGGATTTGACGCCAGCGGGAATGATCGCCAGCGCTGTTGTCAATGCAAACGAAACGAAGTCGGACGAGCCGCCCCACTTAAGTGGAAACGCGATCAGCTCGCCGTCGTCGTTTGTCATCAACTGCGCGGGCAGGTAAACCTCGCGGTCCATCGTTCCTTTGACACTGCGCGCGAGCACCACGGTTTCGTGTTTCAACACCGGCTCGCTCGCGCCCTGCATCGCGAGCAGCGCGGTGCGAGTGAAGAGATTGAACGTGACTGCAACTGAGACGGGGTTTCCGGGCAGACCGAACATCAGCGCGCCGTTCGGCAGGCGCGCGAAGACGATTGGCTTACCTGGCCGCAGTGCGACGCGTTCGAAAAAGATCTCGGCGTTGAGTTCGTGCAGTGCGTTCTTGGTGACGTCGTAAACGCCCATCGACACGCCGCCCGACGTGACGACGACGTCGAAGTTGTCGCCGGCTTGTTTTATCTGGCGCGTAAGGAGTGACGTCTCATCGCGCGTCAGTGGGAAACGTTCGACGACTGCGCCGGCCTGCTCTGCGTAAGCGGCGATCGAGTAGTTGTTCGAGTCGCGGATCTGGTCTTGTCCGGGTTTTTCGTTGACGGGAACGAGCTCGCTGCCGGTTGCCAGCACCGCGACGCGCGGTTTGCGTGCGACTTCCACTTTCGCGTAGCCGAACGCAGCCAGCACTGCCATCATCGGTGCGTTGATCGTCACTCCCGGACGCAAGACGACTTCGCCGGCGTTGATTTCCGCGCCTCTTTTCACGATCGAGCGCCCGTTTTCGACAGATTCGAGCAGCTCGACGACGGTGCCGTCTTTGAGTTCGTGCGTTAGTTCGACCTGCTGGACGCTGTCCGCGCCTTCGGGCACTGGTGCGCCGGTCATGATGCGCACCGCCTGGCCTTCGTCGAGCTGGTTGTGCCAGCCCTTTCCGGCGGCCGACTCGCCGACGATTCGCAACCGCACGGGCGCGTTCTGCGTGTCAGCGGCGCGGACGGCGTAACCGTCCATTTGGGCGCGGTCGAACGGCGGAAGGTCGGAATCGGCGACGATTTCCTGCGCCAGGACGCGTCCGTGAGCGTTGGGCAGATCGACTTGCTCCGTTCCGAGGGCGGCGGTTTGCTGTCTGACTATTTGAATCGCTTCGGCAACGGAAATCATTTTCCAGTCTTCTTGTGCCTCTTGTGCTTTTTGTGCCTTTTTGCGGCTAAAAAACCGAAAGGCCGGTTTTGGACCGGCCTCTCAAGGTTGGCGGAGACATTCAGCCTCGATTGGTTACCGTCCTCACCCCGGCAACCACATTCACCGTTGGGGAGAATTTTAGTCAAATTGAGCTTTCGGTCAAGTGATACGATACTTCGGATCTTTTTGACGCCCTGGAACCTCGGCTGAGGGCTTCAACTGTGCAAAAGTACCACGAGCATGGATGTGCGCGGATCGGCATGCAGACGGGCCTCCTGTGCGCCGTCCTGGGCGCGCTCACGGCTGCC
The DNA here is from genome assembly GCA_036279935.1 of Pyrinomonadaceae bacterium. GTDB lineage: Bacteria > Acidobacteriota > Blastocatellia > Pyrinomonadales > Pyrinomonadaceae > PSRF01. The sequence continues at coordinate 13,855 of DASURS010000043.1, read as the reverse complement.
GCGTTTTTTGTATTAACAGGAGGTTGGTGGTTCCTCAGAGAATCCTCACTCAGTATAGGCGTGGGGTTGATTGCGCTATTCGTAGCGGCCGGACACATGGGAATGCAGACCGCAGTTTATCTCTGCTGGCGTGGCAATACCGTAGGGCTTGGCATTGGGCTCGGGATCGCTTTAGCGTTCGTCTCCATCGCGTGCTCAGGTTTGGCAGGATCGGTTTTTTATGTCCTTATTAACGCCGTGCAGGGGACACTTCGCATGCGGGACATCCCGCTACTTCTATTTGGCCCCACGCTCTCGCTCATACTCTTTGGCGCACTTCCGGCGGTCGTGCTTGGTGTAGTGTATGGACTGCTGACTGGGATGCAGTTGGAGAAGTTGCAGTCGATCAAGTACACCGATCAGCATCGGTTGTGAGTTAACGACATGAAAAAACTTGCTGTGAGATTGTTGGTTGCCGTCGTGACACTGAGTCTCGGCATTGGGTTAGCCGTTTATCTCAAGCGGCGTGCGCATCAGAAGCGGTGCTCTGGATCCAGCTACTTTGCAGCGCCTTTGTTTGCTGAAGGCAACGATCGAAAATCCGAGTTCCTGCGCCGGTACCTTGCGGCGCAACAAGAGCCTGGTTTTTCGTGTCTCGACGAAAAGATCGAGGCGTACCGTGTCCTGTATCTTCCCGCATTTGATTACGCGACCTCGGTTCGCATCTGGCGCGACGGCGATCAGTATCTAATGACGATCAAGCAACTCGAAGATGAGTGGACGCCCCTCGATCACGCCGACAAACCGGCCAGGATCAGACTCAATACCACTCGACCGCTGACAGCTCTCGAATGGACACATTTCAAAGAGCAATTGGTGACGGCGAATTTCTGGTCGATGCCGCTGGCGGACCCAAACACAATTGGATTGGACGGTGTTTCATGCACGCTCGAAGGCAAACGCGGCGGGCGTTATCACGTGGTGTTTCGGTGGGGCGACGAACCAGGCTTTATGGACGCGTGCCGGTTTCTGTTACAGCTAGCAAAAGTCGAGCGGAAACACCCGCGGTGAAGACGTTGTATCTACATTGTTGACACGTCGATCCCGGTCTGAGATACTGCCCGCACATCGAGGCTAGTCATGAGAACTACAGTTAAGAAATGGGGAAACAGCGCCGCCGTCCGGATTCCGGCTTCAGTAATGCAAGCAACGCAGATCGATCTGGACGAAGTGGTGGACGTGCGCGAGGAAGCAGGACGCATTGTGATCGAGCCGGTCCGCCAAAGGGTATACGAACTCGATACGTTGCTGAAAGGCATCACTCCGAAGAACCAACATAGCGCCGCCGATTTCGGACCGGCGGTCGGCAATGAGGTATGGTAATGCCACGACGCTACGTGCCCGATGCGGGTGATATCGTCTGGTTACAATTTACTCCGCAGGCCGGGCGTGAGCAGGCAGGCCACCGTCCCGCTCTGGTGCTTAGCCCTGCCGCCTACAACGATAAGACGAGTTTGATGATCTGCTGTCCCATGACGACGCAAATCAAAGACTATCCTTTTGAGGTTCTGATTGCCGGTAAGCCCGCCAGCGTCGTCCTTGCTGATCAGTTGAAGAGTCTCGACTGGCGCGCGCGAAACGCCACGCGAAATGGTCGGGTCTCGTCGGATGAGTTGGCGGACGTGCGCGCGAAGATCCTCGCGCTTATATCTGCGTAATTCGTCCGTTCGGAGGAATTTTTGTAGGTGGTCACGAATGCAAAAGGCCTTCCGACTTGGAAGGCCTTTTATGACCAATCTGCAAAGAAAGTGGCGGAGCATACGGGACAATCTTCGCAACTTTTTCCTGTCACCACCGGCAGAAATGCTCAGTTTCTTGCAACACTTCAAATCGTCTCAATGTAAGCCATACCGATGCGGTTCTCTTGAGAACGAAAGACTTGAGTAAGACGAGCCGAAACTAAACGCTATTGATCTGTCGTGATTGTCCTTACGTCACAAGTGCCCATTTCGTCTTTCTTGTCTCGGCTGTGCGGCCGTTTTTTTACTGTTGAGGGTGTGCGCATAACGCACTGATCGTAGTTGGCTAACGCTTAGACCAGCCAAGACCCACAGCAAAATCCGCCAATTGAAAAAGCTTGACTTTGCCCTTATCGGGGCATAGATTCCGCTGCGCTGGAAATACTATTTGCTGTCGTAGGCATTCGAGCGGCATCGTTTGTCGGTTCTGACGGGCGGTCGTGTTAGACAGCGCTTTACTTGTAGCATTAATCGGTAAAAGGACCGATGCCCGTCTAATCGGAACTTGGTTGACTTTCTTCGCCGCATATATTCTCCCTGTCTACCTTGCGTTCAAGACAGTTTGATTCGCTCAGGACGGTTCTTCTTTTGTCATTTTTTTCGGCATAGAACGCGAGCCCGCTAGCGGCCCACATCCTGAAGTCTATTTCGCACAATCACCCCTCGCATTCGGAAGTCTTTTCTCTTGAGAAATTGACGCATTACCAAACGCCGCGCTGGTCGGTCCACTGGACCATGATCACTCTTCCGCGTTCAGTGAACGTAAAGACTTACGTTCCACTGCCTGCGAAAGTTTTGTACCTAACAAAGGAGAAACAAATGGCAGACAGAAACTTCTTTTTGTCACCAAAGGCCTCGAAAGCCCGCTTGCGCGAAGCCGAGCAGGCACGCAGGAACCGTTGGGAGATTATCAAAGCAAATTCCCAGGGACAGGTCACGCGCCGTGACTTGATAAAAATGGGATTATTTACGGGAGCCGGCTTGCTGGTTCCAATTAGCGGTTTGAGCCCCTTCGCCCGCAGCGCCTTCGCCCATGGTGGTGGGATCCCGACCGGACTTCCACCGAGCCCGCTGTTCAACGCCAAAGCTTTTGACCAGGCGATGCCACGTTTCGACATATTTCCGCGGATTTCGGTTTCTTCCTTGACTCCCGCCCCAACGGCCGAGGCGAACACCACGCAACAACCGGTTGATCCTGCATTGGGCGGAGGTACCGGCCCTATCGAAGGCCGACCACCGGGACCGATCTGGGCACACCAACAGTTCACCCAGCTTCCACCCGCGATCGCCGTTCAGGCCTCAGTGGAGGGCGCGAAGACCAATACCGTTTACAATCCCGGCGTTCCGTCGAACCAGAATTCCGGTATTAACCCGGCCGATGCTATACCGTTCAAGTTTCAGAAGGATCTGCCCACTCAGACCGCTGACAAGGCCTGGACTTACAACGGAACTATTCCCCCTAAGCTCATGCAGGTGCGCTACGGCGAGCCAGTCCTCTTCCGCCTCAAAAATCAACTCCCCGTCTTCCAAAACCAAAACGGAGGGTTCGGCATTCACACGATTTCGACTCACGAACACAACGGACATCACGGCGCGGAGAACGATGGTTTCACCGGGGCTTTCTTCTTCCCTAACCAGTTCTACGACTACCACTACCCCATCGTCCTCGCTGGTCGCAACAGTATCAATACCACAGCGACTGACAACCGCGCCTCGGGTCCCACTGATGCCGGGGGTCTTAACAAGATTCCGGGTGACTGGCATGAGACCATGAGCACCCACTGGTTCCATGATCATATGTTCAGTTTCACCGCGCAGAACGTCTATAAGGGCATCGCCGGGATGTTCAACATCTACAGTGGCCTGGATCGCGGCGCCGAAGACATTATCGACGGCGTGAACCTGAGATTGCCGAGCGGACGGGCCAGCGTCAGCGGCAAATCATGGGGCAACCTTGATTATGACGTGAACCTCATGATTGCTGACAAGGCGTGGGACTCGCAGGGTCAGCTTGCGATGGACATTTTTGAATTCGATGGCTTCCTGGGCGATCAAATGACCGTTAACCTCGTTTACAAGCCCTACATGGAAGTCGAGCGGCGCAAGTATCGCTTCCGCATTCTGAATGGAGCAGTTTCGCGCTTCTTCAAAATCGCACTTAGCGATGGGTCTCCCATGATCCAGATAGCGAACGATGGCAACCTGTTACCAAATCCGGTAACCCTGACCCAACTCGACGAACAGGGTATCGCAGAACGCTACGATATCGTCATCGACTTCTCCCGCTACAGCATTGGCCAGAAAGTATGGATGGTGAATCTGGCGGAGCACGAGGACGGTTTGAAAGTGTCGAACGACCTGAGTATTTCCGAGGCGCTTTCCGGCTACTCAAGCGATCCTTGTGTAGGAAAATTCCTCGAGTTCCGCATTGTTCGCAATCCAGCCCAACCAGATATCAGCCAGGTACCCGCAACGCTGATACCGAATCCGAATCTGTCCGGCATTCCCGTGGCTCGCGAGCGCGTCTTTACCTTTGACGACGACGCTATTCAGACAACCAACGATCCCGTCTCCTCGTTCTTCGGGCCGTGGGGTATAGCGTCAGGGAGCAGTTATCGCTCGGAGACCCTGGCGGCGGACTTTGGCCGAATCTCAGCGGCGCCGCGCTTCGGCACTCGGGAGGTCTGGACTTTAAAGAATGGAAGCCGCCGTTGGGACCATCCGATTCATATTCACTTCGAGGAATGCCAGACTCTCGCCCGCAACGGAAGTTCATCTGCGGTTCCCGCCTGGGAGCGTGGCCGCAAGGACGTTTGGCGTCTCAGACCTGATGGAGAGGTGAAAATCACGCTCCAGTTCCGTGATTTTGGCGGGATGTTTATGGAGCACTGCCACAACACTACGCACGAGGACAATGCGATGCTCTTGCGGTGGGAGATCGACGATGCCGGCGGCGCGTTCTTGCAGCCGCTGCCAACGCCAATTCCGACACCACAAGGCGTCACGTTTATGGACCCAACCGAGATACTTCCGGACGCTGACTAGTACCGGGAGTAGATGAGTTTCGGCGGGTCGCCCGTTAGAGCGGCCCGCCGCTCGCGGTTTGGAGACACGTTGCGGCGGAACTCCTACATGGAATCAGAGAGGGAGAAAACAGCATATGAACCGAAGAGTTGTAATCATGGTACCGCTTCTGGTGGCGTTCACGTTCGTGCTGCCGTTGTGCGTTCAGTCGCTGGTTGGCAGTGGAGTCAGCCAGGCGCAGGAAGCTGAGTACAGTTGCCCGATGCACCCAGACGTGAAGTCGAAGACGCCGGGCTCATGTCCAAAGTGCGGCATGACGCTGAAGCAGGCAGCCGTTGTGCGCGAATCGGCGGCGGCTGAAAGCGCGCGGTCAGGGGCAAGCCACCTTCCCAATGTCGAGCTAATCACCCAGGATGGAAAAAAGGTTCGCTTCTACGACGACCTGATCAAGGGCAAAACAGTTGCAATCGAGCTTATGTATACCAACTGTCGATACAGTTGCCCGCTCGAGACTGCACGCTTGGTCCAGTTACAGAAACTGCTAGCTGAGCGAATGGGGAAAGATGTCTTCTTCTATTCGATCACGATTGAGCCCCAACGGGATACTCCTGAAGTGCTCAAGGCGTATGCAGAGAAGTATCACGTTGGACCAGGTTGGACGTTCTTAACAGGCAAAGAGGCAGACATAAAGCTAATCAGCAAGAGTCTGGGGCTCGATACGCTCCCTAACCCCGACGACCCGGACGGTCATACCCCCAACTTGCTTATTGGTAACGACGCAACGGGGTTGTGGATGAGAAACTCGGCGCTCGACAATTCAAAGTTCCTCGCCATTAAGATCGAACAAATGATTGGTTATCGCGCGGCGACGGTAAACCCGGCGACAGCGAACCAGGCGAGTGCGCTCAAGCTCAATATTGACAAAGGACAATATCTCTTCTCTACGCGCTGCGCTGCCTGCCACACGATCGGAAATGGTGACAGAATTGGACCGGATCTGCTCGGCGTTACAAGCGTGCGCGATCGCGACTGGCTCGTCAGAGTAATTAGGGATTCGGACAAACTGATTGCCGAGAAAGATCCGATCGCAACCGCACTGTTCAAAAAGTACAAGGAGGTTCGGATGCCCAGACTGGGCCTCGCCGAAGCAGACGTGGACGTGCTAATCGAGTACATGAAAACCCAAACCGCCAGCTTTCGTGGCCGGGAGAAAGCGGTAACTGAGACTCGTAACTGAATCGGATCAGGAAATCCTAACTGAGGTTTTGTATTTGTGGGGCGGCACTTCGTTGTCGCCTCTCTCTTTCACTTCACGTCTTACAACATTGACATAAACGCGAGCGAACCGGCTAGTTTTCAATGGCCCTATTTTAAGGGAGAAGGTCACTTCTAAAATGGGACCATTGAATTGTCGGGCACTTTGGAAGTTACAGAGAGAGGAGGAATGTAAGTTGTTCAAATGAAATGGCGGAGCCGACGGGACTCGAACCCGCGACCTCCGACGTGACAGGCCGGCGTTCTAACCAACTGAACTACGACTCCGCAAAAACTGGGGCTTGGTAGGCACGGAGGGATTCGAACCCCCAACCTCTTCCTTGTAAGGGAAGCCGTCTACCATTGACGTACGTGCCTTCATAATCAGGATTGGCCCTGTCGCCGAATCCCGCTCTCAAACCGCGACGCGTCCTGCGTCAAAAATCTTCTCCGGCACGTTTTTTCAAACAGCCCTGCTAAAAAACATCCGCAGCAAGCGAGTCGTCATGCTAAGAGAAGCCGACTGGAGTGTCAAGCTTGCCGCCTGCGCAGGACCGTGCATCCAAGCCGCAGCGTTCTCCCTGTTTTACAGTTCAGCCCCGGCGGTTTATATTTTTCACACGAGAGCCCATCGGATTTGTCACCATGTCAATATTTATGAAACGTCGTCGTAGTTTGTTCAGGCGAGTCATTCTTTTGACCGCTCTCGCTACTCTCGGTGTCGCATCGCTCCCGATTGAACGCCCGCGCGCCCAACAGATCACGCAGCAACAACAGCAACGCCCGCGCCGCGTCAACGGAGCTACGGACCAAACGCCGGAAACAACAACGAAGAAGCCCGACTCGCCTGCGAGCGGCGAGGAAGTTGACGAAGGCGACGTCGTGCGGGTCGACACACAACTCGTCTCTGTTCCGGCTGTCGTCACCGACGGCGCGGGCCGCCCGGTTCCCGGTCTTCGTCCCGACAACTTTCGCATCATCGAAGACGGTCAGGTGCAGACGATCGCCAACTTCGGCACCACCGAAACGCCGTTCGAGATCGCGTTACTGCTCGACACTTCCGGTTCCACTCGCGACGACGTCGCTTTGATTCGCTCGGCGGCGAACAGCTTTATCGAAGCGTTGCGTCCGGGCGATCGCGTCGGGGTCGTTTCGTTCAATACGGCGCAGACGGTCGCTGAACCGATTGCGACGGTTGAAGTGTTGACGCCGCTGACGGGCGATCGCGCCGCGCTGCGAACGGCAATCGAGAACGTCGGATCGAGCAACGGAACGCCTTATTACGACGCGCTCGAGCGAGTTGCCGACATCATCTTCCGCGATGCGCCGCGAGACGACGTACGCGGACGCCGCGCGATCGTCGCGCTGACGGACGGCGTCGATTCCGCCAGTAACTCCGACTTCACTACCGCGAAGATGAAACTCTCCCGCGCCGGAATCGCCTGCTACTTCATTCAGGTCAACACGGAAGACTTCGTCGAAGATCGTCTCATGAAAGACTGTCAGGACGACGGCCGGCTCGCGTTATCTCAGCGCCAGATCGAGCGTTATCGACGAATGTTTTTCCCGAACGCGAAGGCGGAGAGCTTCAACGATTTCTGCCAGATGGGACCGTTTGAACGCATGTCGATCAGCCGCGGGTTGTACAACCTCGCACGGCGCGAGATGAACGACCTTGCGAAAACGTCCGGCGGGCGGAGTTTTGTCGCCGCGACGCTGGCCGATGCGCGCGCGGCGTTCGCTCGTGTCGCTGAGGACATCGGCACGTTTTACAGCCTGGGTTACTATCCGACGAACAAAGCTCGCGACGGGAAGTATCGCGCGATCAAATTGGAAGTGCGCGGCGTGAAAGACAAGACACAGATTCGCGCCCGCGACGGTTACTACGCGCCAAAACAATAGATAAAAAAATGCCGACATCATCACCGTTCCAGCGCATCCTGCTGGTCGTGCTCGACGGCGCTGGAATCGGCGCCATGCCTGACGCGCCTGATTGGGGCGACGCCGGATCAGACACCTTCGGACACATTCTCGAATCGCGTCCGGTCCAACTCCCAAACCTGCAACGCTACGGTCTCGGCAACATTCGTCCACTCAAAAATCTGCCCCCGATCGAACATCCAGCGGGCTCGTACGGCCGCTGCGCGCTGCGTTCAAACGGCAAAGACACGACGACCGGTCATTGGGAGATCGCGGGCATCATTCTGAAGCAGGCGTTTCCGACGTATCCGAACGGGTTTCCGTCCGTCGTGATCGATCGCTTCGTGCGCGAGACGGACGTGCCGGGCATACTCGGAAACATTCCCGCGTCCGGCACGGAGATCATCAAGCAACTGGGCGAAGAGCATGTTAAGACGCGCAAGCCCATCGTCTACACGTCCGCCGATTCCGTGTTTCAGATCGCCGCGCACGAGGAAGTGATTCCGCTCGATCGGCTTTACGAGATATGCGAGATCGCGCGCCGCATACTCGAAGGCGAGCATCGTGTCGGCCGCGTGATCGCGCGTCCGTTCCTGGGCCAGCCGGGCGCGTTCTATCGCACTGAAAACCGGCACGATTACGCAGTGCCGCCGCCGCGTGAAAACCTTCTCGCCGCGCTTGCGGATGAAGGTCTTGACGTCGTTTGTATTGGAAAGATTGCCTCGATTTACGATTCGGTTGGTGTGACGAAAGACCTGACGGCGAAGAACAACGAACAGTCGATCGACCAGACGATCAGCGCCTTGAACGACGACTCACGCGGACTGATTTTCTCGAACCTCGTCGACTTCGACATGCTCTACGGTCATCGCCGCGACACTGAAGGTTACGCGCGCGCGCTCGAACACTTCGACAGCCGCTTGCCGGAGATCGAAGCCGCGATGCGAGACAGCGACCTGATGATGATCACCTCCGATCACGGTAACGACCCGACGTTCCCCGGCTCAGATCATACGCGCGAGTACGCGCCGCTTCTGGTCTACGGCAAGACGGCACGCGGAGGCGTAAACCTCGGCACTCGCTCGTCTCTGTCCGACATCGGCCAGACCGTCGCGCGAAACTTCGGCCTCCGCCTCACCGCCGGCGAGAGTTTCCTGGAGCAACTAATTACTTAGCAGCAGGCAGGCTCTTAAATATCAACTCGATCCACTGGTCGGTTTTGATGAAACCGCTGCCCCACGATTTCCATTCGTCCGGCAGCCCTTCGGATTTGATCTGCGCGAGCGATTTGCCGGCGGCGGCTTTCTTCTGCACGACGTCGATCGTTCCGAGGAGCATGCGGTGATAAGCCTTGAGGTCGTCGACGGTCGAGAGCGCGCCGTGCCCCGGAATCAGCTTCGCGCCTGCCGGAATCTTCGGAATGATCTCGCCGATGTTCTTCGCTAATCCGAGTACATTGCCGCCGCTGTCAACGTCGACAAAGGGAAAACTGCCGGCGAAGAAGTCGTCGCCAAGGTGGACCACATTTGAGCTGGTGAAGAAGATGACGCTGTCGCCATCAGTGTGGCCGTGCGGATAGTGAATCGCGCGAATCTCCTCGCCGTTGAAATATACGGCCAGCGAGTTATCGAACGTGATCACCGGAAGCGCTTCTTTCGGCGACGCCGGCACTGTCATTTTGAAGAACTCAATCCGCTGCTCCGTCGACAGCCGCTTACGAACGTTGTCGTGCGCGATGATCGGCGCTTCGGGTCCGAACACAGCGTTGCCGCCGGTGTGATCGCCGTGCCAGTGCGTGTTGAGAATGTACTTCAGCTTTCCCTCGCCCAACGTCTTCAGCGACGCGCGAATCTTCTCCGCGAGCGGCGCAAACTGGTCGTCTACGATCAGAATGCCGTCCGGCCCGACGGAGACGCCGATGTTCCCACCCGCGCCTTCGAGCATGTAAACGTTCCCGGCAACCTTCGTCGCTTTAATCTCGACCTTTGAGTAATCAGTTTGGGCGTGCGCCGCGATAGCCACACAGAAAAGCAGAAAGGAAAGTAAGAAGATACGCATGTTTTGAACTCCAGTCTGGTTTTACTACTTCGTGCTCAGCTTTATTCCCGGTGACAAGCACTAAGCTTCGGGATTCTTGAGCACGGCGATGAACGGGAGGTTGCGATAACGTTCGGCAAAGTCGAGCCCGTAACCGACGACAAACTCGTCCGGAATCTGAAAACCGAGATAGTCGATCGGCACGTCTTTCTGCCGTCGCTCGTATTTATCGAGCAGCGCCGCCAGCTTCACGCTCGCCGCGCCGCGCGCGTGCAGGTTAGCCAGCAGGTACGAAAGCGTGAGGCCGGTGTCGACGATGTCTTCCACGACGAGTATGTGACGTCCCTCGATCGGCACGTCGAGATCTTTCATGATGCGCACTTCGCCGGAGGTGCGCGTCGAAGATCCGTAACTCGAGATCGCCATGAACTCGATACTCAGTGGCGTATCGACGGCCCGTACGATGTCGCTGAGGAACAAGCACGCGCCTTTCAGGACGCCGATCAGCAGCGGATTCTGGCCGGCGTAGTCGCGCGTGATCTGCGCTCCGATCTCCTTGATGCGCGTCTGAATCTGCTCTTCAGATAAGAGAATGTCGAGATTTGGATTGCTGAATTCCGAGGCAAATTGAGCCGAAGACGTAGCCAACTTCGTTCTCCTTCAGGACCGGGAGTTGTAGAGCAAAGACGTTTGCATGGGTGATGCGTGGTGCGACATACTATGAAAGCTCTTCGTTAAGGTCAATGCTCGCAGCAAAGGATCCGTGTTATCCGTGATTACACTCCGCGCGTCGCTGCTTTTAGCCGCGTTACTTCTCTGTGTATCTCCCTCATTCGCGCAAACCGCAATCGAGCCGTGTCCAGCGGAGCCTGCCAAGCCCGCCATCGCGCCCGCGCCCGTAAAGACCGGCGCGCAAGCGAAGCAGACGGTTGTTGACGCCGCGATTCCCGACGATCCGGCGGTTGAAAAAATGCTCGCGCCGTACGCTGAAAAAGTGCGCGCGCTCGACGTCGTGATCGGCAGACTGGGTGGCGCGTTGAAGAAAGAGGGCGTGGGCGCGGGCACGCTGGGCAACTTCGTCACCGACGGAATGCGCGCGCAGGCGCAAGCGAAGCTCGGCAAACCCGTAACCCTCGCGATCATGAACGCCGGCGGCCTGCGAAAGAACGAGATCTCGCCCGGTGAACTGCGCGCTGCCGACATCTTCGAGCTGCTGCCGTTTGAAAACGCACTCGTCGTGCTCGACGTGAACGGCACCCAACTCGCCAAACTGCTCCAGGCGGTGACGCGCGACGCGCAGTCGGGCGCGCGCATCCACTTCAAGTGGAACGATCAGAACCGCGCCGAGTTTCTGAGCGGCAAAATCGTCGACGAAAACGGCAAGGAACAGGAGATCGATCCGCGGAAGATGTACACCGTCGTCACGATCGATTACCTGGTGAAACTGGGCAGCGGCTCGTACGCGCTGCTCCAGGAAGCGAAGGGCACGACGCCGCTGAACGTCACCTTGCGCGACTCGATCATCAACTACGTCAAAGCAGCGGCAGGGCGCAGCATTGAGCCGCGGCTGGACGATCGCTTCGTCCAGGTCGGTCCGGATCGGAAAACGCCGGAGGACCCGCGATGATCAATCGACGACGCTTCATCACGACCTCGGCCGCTTTCACTGCCGCATTGCTCGCGTTGCCACGCGAGCTGATCGCCGCGTCTGCCGACGAGATCGTCATCACGATTCTGCACACCAACGACACGCACTCGCAGATCGATCCGCTGCCGTCCAACGATCGGAACGCAGGGAGGGGAGGCGTCGCGCGCCGCGCCACGCTGGTGAAGCGAATCCGCAGGGAGAACCCGAACACGCTGCTCGTCGATGCGGGTGACGTTCTGCAAGGCACGCCTTACTTCAACTTCTATCGCGGCGAGGTCGAGTACAAGGCGATGTCGGCGATCGGATACGACGTTGGCACGCTCGGCAATCACGAGTTTGACAACGGCGTCGAAGCGCTGGCGGCGGCGTTGAAGTTTGCAAACTTCGATCTGGTTTCGGCGAATTACGACGTCAAAGGCACCGTGCTCGAAGGCCGCATCAAGCCGTACGTCGTGAAGACCGTCGGCGGACTCAAGGTCGGCCTCTTCGGGCTCGGCATCAGTCCGGTCGCTTTGATCACGCCGGCGAATTTCAAAGGCGTCACTTACAACGATCCGGTCGTGTCCGCGCGCGAGGTCGTGAAGACGTTGCGCGAGAAAGAACGTTGCTCGCTGGTGGTCTGCATGTCACATCTCGGCTATTACGTGAAGGGCGACCGCGGCGACTCGTTTGTCGCGTCGCAAGTTGACGGCATCGACTTCATCGCCAGCGGTCACACGCACACGTTCATGGAGAAACCGGTGATTCAGAGACAACCGTGCGGCGCCGACACGTTGATCTTTCAGGTCGGCAAGAGCGGCATCAACGTCGGCCGTATCGACTTCACTTTCCGCACCGGGCAATTGGTTGCTACTTCAGCCACGCTGCTTGACCTGAGAGTCTGAAATGGATGAAGCCAGGGATCGAATCCGTGCGTTGGTGCGTGATGTGTTGGAACAGGCCGCACCGGAAAGCACGCCGACACGGTTCGTAAACACAGTTTCTGAAACCACGGCACAACCGGCGTTCACGCGCGACGAGTCTGCGAAAAGCGTCATCACGGAAGACGACGTGCGCGGTCTCGAGCCGGGCGCAGTCTTGCGGATCGGCGAAGACGCGCGCTTCACGCCGCTCGCCGCCGACATCGTCAACGAACGGAAGATCGAGATCGTGCGTCGCACTTCGCGGCGTGGATCGAAGGCGTCGAAGCTGGTTGCGGTCGGCGCCGATCACGGCGGGTTCAAGATGAAAGAGGAGTTGAAGTCGTTGTTGACTGACCTGGGCCATAAGGTGCAGGACTTCGGCACCGACTCCGAATCCGCGGTCGACTATCCTGACTTTGCTCATGCAGTGGCGCGTGCGGTTGCCGACGGCGGGTCGGACGTTGGCATCATCATCGACGGCGCTGGCGTCGGGAGCGCGATGACGGCGAACAAGGTGCCCGGTGTTCGCGCCGCGGCGTGTTACTCAGTCGCCGTCGCCCGCAACTCGCGCGAGCACAACGACGCAAACGTCCTCACGCTCGGCAGCAAGACGATCACGAGCGCGGAGATGCGCGAAATCGTGACCGCCTGGCTATCCACGGAAATCACCGAAGACCGCCACCGCAAGCGCGTCGATAAGATCAACGCGATCCAGCGACAGTATCAGCGGTAGTTGTTAGAATAAATCCCGTCACATGGGCTACTCGACTAACGGCGATTACGAACTACTAATCGAACAGATCACCGACGCGATCGTGGCACGGCTTAACGGCGACGCCGCGGATCAGGCGGCGATGTGCGGCTGCACGTCCGAATGCTTTCATCGCTGTCCGGAGCGGATGCACCGCATCGTCGACGCGGGCGCGGCTCGCATCGGTCTCGTTCTGGGCCAGACCGGGACGGCTCGCGAGTGGGCCAGCCTGATCGATCACACGCTCCTGAAACCCGAAGCCACGGACGAAGACATCAAGAAACTCTGTCAGGAGGCGGCGACATATCGTTTCGCGTCCGTTTGCGTCAACCCGACCTGGGTGCGCATCGCCGCATGCAACCTGCGCGGCAGCGGCGTTCCCGTCTGCACCGTCATCGGATTTCCGCTCGGCGCGACGTTGCCCGACGTGAAAGCGTACGAAGCTCGACGCGCCATCTTCGACGGCGCGCGTGAAGTCGACATGGTGATCAACGTAGGCGCGTTGAAGAGCGGCGACGACTGTCTCGTCGAACACGACATC
>DASURS010000042.1:0-5873 GCA_036279935.1 Pyrinomonadaceae bacterium | reverse complement strand
GTTTGCCTGCACCGTAACTGGTCCACTCGGCTGCGTCACGCCGTATTCGTCGACCACATTGAACCCGGCGCCGGCGATTCCACTCAATGAATCCGTCGCGCTTCCGGAGATCGTGACGGTGACCGGCTGCGGCCGCTTTTGAGCAGTCGAGGGACTTGCCGACGCTGTTACGACAGGTGCGCCGGTGTCTATGTTGACCGCCAATGAATGGGCGGCTTCAGTGTTGCCGATGTTGTCGACGCTCCAGTATTGGACCGAATGCTGGCCCTGACTCGATATGACGAAAGGACCGGCATAGGTCTGTGTCGCGCCGCCGTCAACGCTGTAGAACGTTTGCTGTACGCCCGAGACGTTGTCAGAAGCGCTCAGCGAAACCTGCACGGAACTGCGATACCAGTCGTTCGTTCCGGCAGCGCCGGAAGCGGACGCCTGCGTCACCGGCGCAGTTGAATCAATCTTCACGAGACGCGACTTGATTGACTCACCATTACCAGCAACGTCAACGCTCCAGTATTCAAGGTTGTAGACGCCGTCGGCTGATATCGAAAACGTGCCCGAGTAAGTCTGCATCGGACCGCCGTTCAGCTTGTAGAAAGTGCTTCCGACTCCCGAGAGATTGTCCGAAGCACTGAGCGTCACCGTAACCGGACCTGAAAACAGCTCCTGGTCCTGACTGATTCCCGGAAGCTGGGCCTGTGTCGACGGCGCGGTCAGGTCGATGTTTACGACGGGCGACGTGAACGTGGCGCTGTTACCGGCGTTGTCGGTGACAGTCACGTCCTGGGTCTGGTTCGCGCCTTCCGATCCGAAGTGCAACGGGCTCGCCGGATTAGACGATTGCACGCCGGATAGATCGTCGGCGGTTGTAAATGGAACATCGACTGCGGAGTTGTTCCAACCCGCGGCATTCGCGGGCGGATTCTTGTCGCCGAACGTCAGTGTCGGTGGCGCAGTGTCGCCTTCGTACGCGACGAGCGTTGTGCTCGTCGGCACCACCAGCAAACCTTCCGCGGCCGCAAAACTGGTCAGCGGTTGCGAAACGTTGTGCTCGTCGACGTAAGGGATGCTCGTGCCGGCAGTCGTGACCCAAACCTGTTGTCCGGTTGCGGCGTTGACGGCGTACAACTTCCCGAGCGCCGAACCAACGTAAACATAGTCATTCACGACGAGCACGGCAGACTGTAGATTGCCGTCACCATTGAAGCTCCACAGCAGTGCGTTGCTGTTGACGTCGCGCGCCTGGAGTGTGCCGAACGAGCCGAAGAAGTTTGGACCGTTCAGGAAGAAGCCCCTGCTGCCGGAGAACGCGGGTGTGTTCTTGGCGACGAAGTTTCCGATGAGCGTGCCGGTTGCGCTGTCGTGGATCGTGCCCGTGGAGTCGCGCACGTAAAGCTTGTCGTTGTACAGCGCCGGCGTTTTACCGCCGCCGCCCGAACAACCGGGCGCGTACTGCCAGATCTTCGCGCCCGTCAAAGGATTCAGTTTGTAGACGTTCGGACACGAATACGAGACGTAAACGCCGTCGCTCGTGACCGCGGGCGAACTGTAATCGCCGTTCGCAACCGGCGAGGTCCATAACACGGCGCCTGTGCTCGCGTTGACGGCGTAGACGGTGCCGCCGGATCCGGCGCCACCCGTGTAGACGACTCCGTCGCGAACAGTCGGCGCGGACGAGAAGGAAAACTGGCCCGGCAGTTGAGTACTCCAAACGACGGATCCCGTCGCGCCATCAAACGCGCGCAACAGACCACTGCCGTTCAAAGCAAAGACGCGCCCGTTTTCATAACACGACCCGGACCAGAAGAAACTGCCGCCGAGCGCGAAGGACCACAGCGTCGCGCCATTCGTCGCGTCGAGGGCAAAGAGGGTCGTGCCGGAGCCGCTGGCGTTTTTAACGGTGACGTAAACCCTGCCGTCGGCGATCAGGGGATAAGAAATGCTCCGTCCGAAATTGACGACCCATCGTTGTCTCAACGGCGGAGTCAGGTGGTCGGTCGTGATGGAGCCTGTGTGTGTTTCGTTTATCTGGAAGTTGCGTGCTTGTTCGGGAACCTGGGCCTGGGCCCGAGTTGCAAAGACAGAACAGATCAGCAGGAGGAGCGTGGGAGTTAATTTTTTCATGTCAATCACCGATCGGAAAGATCTCGTTGCGAGAAACTGGAGTTCAGAGTTGAGTTGAGAAACAGTGAGATTTCAAAAGAGCCCCAAAATACTAGCCACCTCGCCGGGGAAAAGCAACGATTTTTCTGCCCGCCGATAAGCACGCGGAAGACTGTCAGAATTAACAGTAGTTACGGCCTTCCGTCTGCAATAGAGTCCAGCCGTAATCTGCTCATTGCTTCTTGTTTAGCCGATGAAGCCAGCCGTGCAAAAAGACGCCGGAGTTGAACCCCGCCCATTATCAAGCTTGTGGGACACACTGGTGCGCGTCGCGTTGATCGGCGGCTTACTTGTGCTCTGCTTCCGCGCGTTCGCGCCATTTCTGAACCTCGCGGCATGGTCGATTATTCTGGCGGTCACGTTGTACCCGCTGCATCAGGCACTGGCGCGGAGGATCGGACGCAAGCAGGGACTGGCGTCCGTGCTGCTGGTGATCATCGGCGTGTCGGTGATCGTCGTGCCGACGTGGTTGCTGATGAATTCATTCGCCGACTCCGTTCGGAGTTTCGTCGGCGCGGTGCAGCAAAACACACTGCAAATACCGGAGCCGCGAGAACGAGTGAAGAGTTGGCCGATAATCGGGAACCAGATCTATGACACGTGGTCTAAAGCCCGAAACGATCTACCGGCACTCGTTCACACGATGCAGCCGAAGATTGGTGAACTGGCGCGTGCAGCGCTTTCGATGGTAGCGAGCGTCGGCGGCTCGATGCTGGTGTTCCTAGCGTCATTTATTATCGCGAACATCGTGATGGCGTACGGTGGTTCAGCGGCGGGCGGCGGCCGGGCTTTTTTCGCGCGTGTCGCTGGTCCAGCGAAAGGCGAAGCACTTGCGAAACTCGCGCTTTCGACGATTCGAGCCGTTGCGTTGGGCGTGATCGGCGTTGCCGGTATTCAGGCGCTGCTCGTCGGACTCGCACTGTTGGTCGCCGGCATACCTGTCGCCGGCGTCTTGTCGATCATCACGCTGGTGTTGGGTATTGCGCAGGTGCCGGCGCTGATCGTTACGCTGCCAGTCATTATTTATATATGGGCCAGCGGCAACTACGGCACGGGCGCGGCGGTGGCGTACACGATCATCCTGCTGCTGACCGGCATGGCCGACAATGTCTTGAAACCGCTGATGATGGGTCGCGGCGTTTCCGTTCCCATGCCGGTGATACTTCTCGGCGCACTCGGCGGCATGGCGAGCGGCGGCATTCTCGGAATGTTTGTCGGCGCAACTGCGTTGGCGCTCCTGTACGAGCTGTTCGTCAACTGGGTTGCGACCACTCCCGAATCCGCTGTCACCTCACCGTCTCCGTGACACTGCCCGATCAACACTAAAAAGAGTATAAAACTACTTAGATTCTTGAGACGCGGCTTTTATGTTGCTCGTCCCCAACCCCTCGAAGTCCCGTCGTGTGTCGTCTCAAGCAGTATCTAATTTACGCGTGAACGAACGGAGGAAGTGAAATGAGTAAAAACGCGACCCCTCTCGTGCTGGACCTGAGCGAGGTTGGCGCCGGAGACGTCGAGCTGGTAGGCGGCAAATGCGCGAGTCTTGGCGAACTGTTTCGCGCGCTGGCGCCGCGCGGCGTGCGCGCTGTCGACGGTTTCTCCACAACTCGCGAAGCGTATCGTCTGTTGCTTGAAACTGACGGTCTCGGCGAACGCCTGCGCGAGCTGATGAGCGGTCTCGAATACGAGGATCTGAAAGCATTGAACAAAGCCGGACGTGAGGCGCGCGCGCTGATGCTGGACACTCCGCTACCAGAGGCGGTCCATGATGCGATTGTCACTGGTTATCGACGACTTTGCGAGCGAACGAGAAACAGTTGCGAAGTTGCGGTCCGTTCGTCCGCGACTGCCGAAGATCTTCCCGAAGCATCGTTCGCGGGCCAGCAGGACACGATCCTGAACGTCCGCGGCGAAGAGCGACTGATCGAGGCGTGTCACCGGTGCTTCGCTTCGCTTTGGACCGATCGCGCGATTTCGTACCGCGCGAGTCGCGGCTTCGATCATTTCGACGTTGCGCTGGCGATCGGCGTGCAACCGATGGTCCGTTCGGATCAGGCGTGCTCCGGTGTGATGTTTACGCTCGACACCGAATCCGGTTTTCGCGACGTCGTAGTCATCAACGCCGCGTGGGGACTCGGTGAAGCAATCGTGCAGGGAATGGCGACGCCCGACGAGTGGATCGTCTTCAAGCCGACACTCGCGACCGGCGCGCGGCCCATCGTGAGCCGTCATCTCGGAACGAAAGAGGTCAAGATGGTGTACGGCCTCGACGGCAAAGGCACGCGCACTCGCGACGTCGTCGATGCTCAACGCCAGCGGTTTTGTTTGAGTGATTACGAAGTGCTGCAACTCGCGCAGTGGGCGTGTCTGATCGAACAGCACTATTCCAACCTCGCCGGCCGCGCGACGCCGATGGACCTCGAGTGGGCCAAAGACGGCATCACCGGCGAACTGTTCATACTTCAGGCGCGGCCCGAAACAGTTCACGCGTCAAACCACGACAGTTACATCGAGATCCACAAGCTGACGGGCGAGCACGGCGCGCCGCTCGTAACCGGAATCGCCGTCGGCGAGCGGATCAATCAGGGCCACGTCCACGTGCTGTCGCATCCCGAGCACCTGACACAGTTCAAGGAAGGCGCGGTCCTGGTGACGTCGATGACGGATCCGGCTTGGGAGCCGATCATGAAAAAGGCAGCGGCGATCGTGACCGACCGCGGCGGCCGCACGTGTCACAGCGCCATCGTGAGCCGCGAGTTAGGACTGCCGTGCATCGTCGGCACGGGAAACTCGACGAAGGTGTTGCAAACCGGAATGGACGTGACGGTCTGTTGCGCTGAAGGCGCGCGCGGAAATGTTTACGACGGACTGATCGACTTCGCCGTCGAAAAGCGAGTCGTGAGCAAGGAGAACAGGCCGCGAACGAACGTGATGATGATCGTCGGCGATCCGGACCACGCTTTCGCACTCTCAGCGTTGCCGAATGACGGCGTCGGACTTGCTCGACTCGAGTTCATCATCAACAACCACATCGGCATTCATCCGATGGCGCTGGTTCGTTATCCGCATTTGGAAAATCAGGACGCGGTGCGTGAGATCGAGCGTCGCATCGGCGAGGAAGATCCGCGCGATTTCTTTGTTCGCCGTCTGGCGGAAGGCATTGCCCGGATCGCCGCGGCTTTCTATCCGAATCCAGTGATCGTCCGCATGTCGGACTTCAAGTCGAATGAGTACGCGATGCTTGTCGGCGGACAGGAATTCGAGCCGACTGAAGAGAACCCGATGCTCGGTTTTCGCGGCGCGTCACGTTATTACGATGAGCGCTATCGCGAAGGATTTCACCTCGAGTGTCTCGCGTTGCAGCGAGTGCGAGAAGACATGGGCTTAGTCAACGTGAAGGCGATGATTCCCTTCTGCCGGACAGTCGAAGAGGGCAAGCGCGTGATCGAGTTGATGGCCGAGTATGGTCTGAAACAGGGCGAGCGCGATCTCGAGATCTACGCGATGTGCGAGTTGCCGGCGAACGTGGTTTTCGCGGACGAGTTCCTGCGGATCTTCGACGGCTACTCGATCGGCTCAAACGATCTGACGCAACTCACGCTCGGACTGGATCGCGATTCGGAGATGGTGGCGCATCTGTTCGACGAGCGCGACGGCGCAGTGGAAAAGATGGTCGAAATGGCGATCGACGCGGCGCACCGGGCCGGGAAGAA
>DASURS010000041.1:0-3118 GCA_036279935.1 Pyrinomonadaceae bacterium | reverse complement strand
AAACGAGTGATAGCAGTGGCGGAAGAAGTAAACAAACTGGAACAATGTGACCGGGCGCTCGAGGAGATCGCGGCGCGACTCGGCGTGCGCGCGGAGCGCGGTAAACGTTTTGCGGAGTTGACGAGCTTGCGTGTCGGCGGCGCGATCGATTGGGTCATCTCGCCGGAGACTGAAGATCAGGCGGCGGCGATCGTTTATGAGTTGGACCAGACCGGCATCGGCTGGCGCGCGCTGGGTTCGGGCAGCAACGTCCTCGCCGACGACCACGACCATCACTACGTTGTGCTGAATATGAGCGAGATGAAAGGCGACGTGCGCATCGACGGCGATCAGGTTTCGGTGAGCGCCGGTTATTCACTGCCGCGCCTGTGCATCGACGTCGCTCGCGCAGGGCTGTCAGGTATCGAAGGACTCGGCGGCATTCCCGGAACTGTCGGCGGCGCGCTTTGGATGAACGCCGGCGCGTTCGGTCACGAGATCGGCACAGTCACGCAAACGGTGCGCGTCGCGCGTGAAGGCAGGGTCGTCGAGGTTCCAGGCGAGAGTGTCGAGTGGAATTACCGTCACACGTCCTTTAAAGACGGCGAACTGTTACTCGGGGCCACGCTGCGTCTCACGCCTGACGATGCGGAACAGATTAAATCAAGGATGGACGACGCGAAGAAGCGGCGTCTCGCAAGCCAGCCGCACGGCGCACGCTCCGCGGGTTGTTTCTTCAAAAACCCGCCGGCAGGCACGACCGGCACCGGAAAGATCATCGACGACATGGGCATGAAAGGACAGCGACGCGGCAGCGCCGTCGTCTCGCCTGTTCACGCCAACTTCATCGTCACCGAAGGCGAGGACGCACGCGCTGAAGACGCGCTTGCGCTGGCGGAAGAGATTCGCGAGCGCGTGAAACGCGAGCAGGGAATCGAGTTGGAGTACGAAGTCGAGCTCTGGCGCGCCAACCCGGAACCCCCATCCACTGAGAAGCCCACTGAGAAGAAGGAGTAAGAGAGTGTGAAAGAACAGGTTATCGCTCAGAAAGTGGGTAATCGCACCGGCATCGGCAAAGCTAGATCCGGCGCGGGACAGCGTCCTGCGCGACGCGATCGCGAACCGGGCGCGAGCGTCGCGACGCGTTTGCGATCGCTCGTCGGTTACGTTCCGCTCGCGCTGCGCATCGGCGTGGTCGCGATCTTCGGTCTCGTTGCGCTCGTGGGTTATCGAGCCGCGGCGTCCGCCGAGTTCTTTCAGGTGCGAAAAGTCGAAACACGCGGCGCGGTGCGTGCTTCGAACGAGGAGATCAAGGCCTCCGTGTTGAGAGACGTTACAGCGACCGGCGTGTGGCGCGCGGATCTCGACGCTGTGAGTAAACACCTCGAACACTTGCCGTGGGTCCGCACTGCCGTCGTGACGCGTGTGTTGCCGGACGGCATTCGCGTCCGCATCACTGAACGGCAGCCGCGCGCAGTTGTTCGCATCGGCTCGGGCCGCTTCATCTGGGTCGACGACGACGCGGTCTATCTCGGCGAGATGTCGCCTACCGATCAGATGCCGGCGTTCTTCCTGCGCGGTTGGAACGAAGAGCAGACGGCCGAGGCGCAAGCTGACAATCGCCAGCGCGTCACACGTTTTCTCGAACTACAACGCGAGTGGGACGCGCAATCGCTTTCCGAAAGAGTGAGTGAAGTGAACTTACAGGATCTGCGCGACGTGCGCGTGCAACTCGCCGGCGACGATTCGCAGATCGAAGTCCGGCTCGGCGGACAGGACCAGGCCAAGCGTCTTCAGCACGCGCTGAACGTTCTCGACACGCAGCGCCAAACCAGTCGTGGTCCACTTATCAGTTATATCGACTTGTCACAGGGAAAGAGAGCAATCGTCGGTCTCGTTACCGGCAACCAGACAATAGCTGATGGCGCCGGCGAGCGCGGAACAGAAGCAGTACGACGGTAAACAGACTTCAGATCTAAGGTCTGAGATCTCAGATCTGAGATCAGAGGAGCAAACCCCGATGGCCAAGCGTACGCAACACACAATCGGTCTCGACATAGGGACAAGCAAAGTGACGTGTATCGCGGGTGAGCCGGGTGAAGGTGGTCTGCTCGAAGTGGTCGGAATCGGAGAAGCGGAAGCGCGCGGGCTGCGCAAGGGCGTGATCGTCAATCCCGACGCGGCAGTTGATGCAATCAAGAAAGCGGTTGAAGAAGCGGAACGAATGAGCGGGCTCGAAGCAGAAGAGGTCACCATCAATCTCGCGGGATCGCACATCCTCGGTTTCAACGGTCAGGCGATCGTCGCCGTCTCCGGACGCGATCGCGAGATCGTCGCCGACGACGTGCGCCGCGCGATCGATTCCGCCTGCGCGATTCAACTTCCAGCCGGTCGCGAGATCGTCGATCGCTTGCCGCAGGAGTTCATTGTCGACGATCAGGACGGCATCAACGATCCGGTCGGCATGATCGGCGCGCGCCTCGCTGTGAAGGTCCACATCGTGACGAGCCCAGTCACCGCGCGCCAGAACGCCATCAACGCCGTTAATCGAGCCGGTCTCGTGGTGGCGGACATGGTTCTCGAACAGTTGGCGGCCGCGGAAGCGTCGCTAACTGAAGATGACAAAGAGTTTGGCGCGGCGCTCGTGGACGTCGGCGCTGAGACGACGGGATTGATCATTTACCAGCGCGGCGCGGTCCAGCACACGGCCGTGTTCCCGCTTGGCGGATCGCATTTCACCAACGACATCGCGTTCGGTCTGCGCACTCCGATCCCTGAAGCGGAGAAGATCAAACGTACCGTCGGTTGCGCGTGCAGCAGTTCGTTGAGCGACATGGAGCGCGGCGAGTTGGTTGAAGTGCCTTCGGTCGGCGGCCGTCCGCCACGACAACTCTCGCGGCAGATACTCTGCGACATCCTGCAACCGCGTGCTGAAGAGGTGCTGATGCACGTGGCCGACGAGATCAAGGACGCGGGTTGGGAACGCCAACTGTCGAGCGGCGTTGTGCTGACCGGCGGTGGTGCGTTGCTCAACGGCATGACTGAGATCGCCGAACAGGTATTCGACGCGCCGGTCCGTATCGGCTATCCCGAACGCGATCGTTTTGGCGGTTTGATTGAAGACATTCAAAGCCCGGCA
>DASURS010000040.1:0-22803 GCA_036279935.1 Pyrinomonadaceae bacterium | reverse complement strand
TGTCGCTTCGCGAGCGCGTGTCTGCCTACGTCGAACTGACAAAACCCCGGATCACGTTTCTGATCGTGTTGACGTCGGCCGCCGGCTTCGCACTCGGTTCACAGGGACGGATCAACTTCGTCTCGATGTTGAGCGCGTTGTTCGGTATCGGCCTTTTATCATCCGGCATCGCGACGCTCAATCAGTACGCGGAACGCGATCTCGACGGCCTGATGCGCCGCACTGCGACGCGTCCGTTGCCGACCGGCAAGCTGGCGTCGTGGGAGGCGCTGGCGTTCGGCGCCGGCATCACGATCGCCGCCGAGGTCTACCTGCTGGTCTTCGTCAACCCTCTGAGCGCACTGCTCGGATTGACGGTGATCGCCGGTTACCTCTTCGCGTACACGCCGCTGAAAACCCGAACCTCTTTATCGACAATGGTCGGCGCATTTCCCGGCGCGGTGCCGCCGTTGATTGGTTGGACTGCGGCGCGCGACTCGATCAGTGTCGAAGGCTGGGTGCTGTTTGCGATTCTGTTCCTGTGGCAATTCCCGCACTTCCTGGCGATCGCATGGATGTATCGCGAAGACTACGGCCGCGCGGGAATCCTGATGTTGCCGGTCGTCGAACCCGACGGCCGCGTGACGGCACAACAGATCGTTGTTTATACGCTGATGCTCTTGCCAGTCAGCTTGCTGCCGGCGCTACTGGGAATGTCCGGCAGGATCTATCTTGTGGGCGCCGCGGTGCTCGGACTGCTCTTTCTCTACAGCAGTCTTCGTGCGGCATTCTCAATGTCGCGGCAACACGCGCGCAGGTTGCTGCTGGCATCGGTTCTCTATTTGCCGCTTCTGTTTATCTTAATGGTTCTGAATAGGTAACGTCCGGCAGCATTGCCGCGACAGACACCAATCTAAGGAGAGGTAACCGATGGGACGAGCTCTTGCGGTTATTATCTGGGCCCTGACACTACTGTCAGTGCTCCTGTTCGTGTCCGGAAAATGGTGGTTTCCCGCGGCCATTTCCGAACACGCGCCTGCCCTCGATCGCCAGTTCATGATCACCATTGTGGTCGTGGGCATCTCGTTCACGGCGGCGCAGATTGGCCTCGGCTGGATGGTGTGGAAGTATCGCGACACCGGCAAGCCGGGCGACCGCTCCGTCTATTCGCACGGCAGCAACCGGCTCGAAATGCTGTGGACGGTGATCACCGCCGTCATCTTCATCGCGCTCGCCGTCATGGGCCAGAGCGTGTGGGCCTCGTTGCGGCTGCACGATGCGCCTGCCGGTTCGTACACCGTCGAAGCAGTGGCGCAGCAGTTTCAATGGAACTTCCACTACGCCGGCGCCGACAACAAGTTCGGCCGCACCGACCCGACGTTGATTGACGACGGCACTCTCAACTTCATCGGACTCGATCCAGCAGACGCCGCCGGCCGCGACGATTCCGTTACCGCGGCGCTTGCGATCCCCGTGAATCGTCCCGTCGAGCTGCGGTTGCGATCTAAAGACGTGATTCACAACTTCTGGGTCCCGCAACTGCGCTTCAAACAGGATCTTGTTCCCGGCATGGAGATCAAGGTCCACTTCACCGCGAACAGAGTCGGCAAGTATGAACTTGCGTGCGCGGAACTGTGCGGCCAACTGCACTTCAAGATGAAGAGTTACATGCTGGTCCTTCCCGAAGACGAGCTGGCGGCGCTGCAGGTCCTGCCGCAGGAGCAGTTCCAGGCGCGCATGGCGGAGTTGCTGAACAAGTATCCGCTGCCGACGAACTAAACGATCTTAAATCTGTGTTTCCTTAACTCTTAGCAGGAGAGACGACAGATGTCAGAAACTCACGAGGGCGCACACAGGCATCCAGCGCCAACGGGCTTTATCCGCAAGTACATTTTCAGCGTCGATCACAAGGTCATCGGCATCCAGTACATCATGCTGGCGTTGGCGGCGGTGCTGGTCGGCATGATCATGTCGTTGCTCATGCGCATGAATCTCTCCTGGCCGGGTACCAGTTGGCCCATCCTGGAAACGCTGTTTCCTACAGGCGCGCCCGGCGGTGTGATGACGCCCGAGTTCTACCTGTCGCTCGTGACGATGCACGGAACGATCATGGTGTTCTTCGTGCTCACGACTGCGCCGCAGGGCGGATTCGGCAACTACTTCCTGCCGATCCAGATCGGCGCCGAAGACATGGCGTTCCCCACGCTGAACATGTTGTCGTTCTGGGTGACGCTGGTCGGTTTTATCGTCATCCTGCTGGCGATCTTCGTCGAGGGTAATCAGGGTCTTGGCGAGATGTTCGCCGCGCTTGGGCCATCATTCAGAGGCGGCAGCGGCACTGTCGGACCAATAGGCGGATGGACTGGTTACGCGCCGCTCAGTGCGCTCGGAAGAATTGCCGGGCCGGGGCAAGGCGCGGGCATGAACCTCTGGGTGATCAGCATCGCGATCTTCTGCATCGGCTCGCTGCTCGGCGCCCTCAACTTCATCACGACGCTGCTGAACATGCGCACCAAAGGCATGTCGCTCATGCGCATGCCGCTCACATGCTGGGCCTGGTTCACGACCGCCGTGCTGGCGCTGCTGTCGTTCCCGGTGCTCCTCGGCGGCGGCATCCTGTTGCTGCTCGATCGTGTCGCCGGAACCAGCTTCTTCATTCCCGGTGGGCTCTACGTCAGCGGCATCCTGTCAGGCTCAAATCCGAACTTCCCGTTGCACACCGGCGGTTCGCCAATACTCTGGCAACACCTGTTCTGGTTCTTCGGTCACCCGGAAGTCTACATCGCCATCCTGCCCGGCATGGGCGCGACGTCGCACATCCTCGCGACGTTTGCTCGTAAACCGGTGTTCGGCTATCGCGCGATGGTGTTCGCGATCTTCGCGATCGGCCTGCTCGGCTTCTTCGTGTGGGGCCACCACATGTTCATCAGCGGCATGAGCCCGTACTCGGCGATCGCATTTTCGATCCTGACGCTATCGATCGGCGTTCCGTCCGCGGTGAAGACGTTCAACTGGCTCGGCACGCTTTGGGGATCGAGGATTCGGTTCACGACGGCGATGCTGTTTGCGCTCGGCTTTGTCTCGCTGTTCGTCGCCGGCGGTATCACGGGACTGATTCTCGGACAGAGCTCGCTCGATCTGGCGATGCACGACACCTACATCGTCACTGCGCACTTCCATCTCGTGATGGGTGTCGCGTCAATCTTCGGCATGTTCGCCGCGCTGTACTTCTGGTTTCCGAAGATGTTTGGGCGCCTCCTGAACGACACGATCGGACGGATCCACTTCTGGATCACCTTCATCGGCGTGTACGCGATCTTTGTCCCGATGCACATCATGGGCATCGTCGGCATGCCGCGGCGTTTCGCGAGCTTTGGCGAGTATGAGTTTCTTAAAGAGCTGCACCCGCTGGTGATGCTGGTTTCAGTGGCGGCCGTGATCACGATCGGCGCGCAGTTACTGTTCTACGTAAACGTTTTCTGGAGCATCTTCAAGGGCAAGAAAGCCGACGACAATCCGTGGGAGGCAACGACGCTCGAATGGAACACGACGTCGCCGCCGCCGCACGACAACTTCGCCGGCGTGTTGCCTACCGTCTACCACGGGCCCTACGAATTTGCGGTACCTGGCGCCCCGAAAGATTTCGTGATGCAGACTGATATAGAAGCCGAGGTGCCAGGCGGTAATGGCCACAATGGTCACAAGCACTAGACCTATAATCAAAAAAGGCGCCGGCCCCGGCCCGGGCGTTCCTGGACCAAACGGAAACGGCTCGAAAGGTGACGGCGGCGAATATCGCGATCCGAAGTCGCACGCGAACCGATATCGCATCGGCATGTGGGTCGGACTGGCGTCAGTGACGATGATGTTCACGTCACTGAGCAGCGCTTACATCGTCAGATCTGTGTCCGCAAGCGACTGGACGTCACTGCCGATGCCGCGGGTGCTGATCGCCAGCACGCTCCTGATCCTTGCCAGCAGTGTCACGCTCGAAGTTGCGCGACGGCAGTTGAAAGCAGCGGCGACAACGGCGTACGCACGGTGGCTCATGATCACGGTGGTGCTCGGTGTCGGGTTTCTCGTGTCGCAATTGTTTGCCTGGCGGCAACTCTCGGCGCAGGGAATCTATCTCTCGAGCAATCCGCACAGCTCTTTCTTTTATCTGCTGACCGGCGCACACGCAGTACACCTCGCGGGAGGTTTGTTCGGCGTGACTTTCCTGTGGCTGCGCTCGCGTCTCGTCCTGAGCGAAGCGACGCAGATGCACAAACGGAAAGCCTCGGCAGACGCGGTTTCGATTTACTGGCATTTCATGGACGCTCTTTGGATCTACCTATTCCTACTCCTATTCCTTTGGAGGTGACAGGTGAGCACTGAAGCACGTGCAGAACATTTTCCGGCAGTGGATTGGGAAGGCGGCGCGCTGCCTTATCGGGTCGGCCATCGCAAGTTGGGGATGTGGCTGTTCATCGTCTCCGACTCGTTGACGTTTTCCGCGCTGCTCATCGGCTACAGCTATCTGCGCGCGTCGAACGTTTGGCCCACGCCGTTTCCGTTCTACCCGAGCATCGTCTTCTCGTCGGTGATGACGTTCTGCCTGCTGTCGTCGAGCTTGACGATGGTGTTCGGCGTGTCGGCGTCGAGCAAAGGCGACAAGGCGAAGGCGCGCAAGTGGATTCTCGCGACGATCTTCTTCGGCGTCGCGTTCATCGTGCTCCACTTGATCGAGTGGCAACACCTGATCCACGAGGGACTGCGGCCGTTCTATCTGCCGGAGCACTGGGTACAGGTCTTCACGACGACCAACGGCGTGCCGCCGACCCCGCTCTTCGGCGCGACTTTCTTCACGATTACGGGTCTGCACATGTTTCACGTCGCTTCCGGCGCGGTCTACCTCGCCGTCGTCGCGGGACGAATCAAGAAACTCAAGCATGAAGACGTCGAGATCAGCGGCCTGTACTGGCACTTCGTCGACCTGGTCTGGATGTTTGTGTTCCCGCTGATCTACATCATGTCCGTTGATGTTGGTGGACATCTTGCTGGCCATTAATCGAAGGCCCTACGTGGAGGGAAACTGAGAATGAACGCACACGCGGAAGAACACTTCGCCGGCAGTAACAAGCTCTTCATCTCGATCTGGGTATGGCTCGTGGTGCTGACGCTGGTCGAGATCTTTCTCGCCTACCGGCCCATGTCCATCCATGTCATGCTGACGATCCTGATCGGCTTATCGGTCATCAAGGCTGCGTTGATCATGGCTTACTTCATGCACTTGAAGTTTGAGCGGCTGAGCCTGATTCTCACGTTGGTGCCGATGCTGGTAGTCTGTATCCTGTTGTTGTTTGTATTTTTCCCCGACAGCTACCGATCGATCGGTTTGCGATACCAGTTCAAGGAAGCGCCGCCCGTAGCGCCGGCGCCGGTTGAGGAGCAGTAATGAATTTGCGCGGATGGCGAACGTTGTTGTTGATCGTGCTCGCGGCTGGTGTCCTGCTGCTGTTTACGGGCGTCGACGCGGAGGCGCAGTGTTCGATGTGCCGGGCGGCGTTGACGAGCACGGCGAACAGTCGCCTCGTCCGGGCGATCAACATGGGCGTACTGGTGCTTCTGATACCGCCGGTCTCGATCTTCTGTTCGATCTTCATCCTGCTGAGACGTTATCGAGGAAATGACTGACGATAATCCGCTCGCAATCGACGTGGAAAAGCGAACGACGCGCGGCCGCTCGTGTCCCGTTTGCGGCGGGAAGATCATTCCGTCGAACCGCGCCGTCTACGAAGCGACCGCCAGTCCGGAAGCCGCTTTTCCGATCTGGCAGTGCGAGCGCTGCGGGTATGAGGAAGTGAACGAACGCAAGAAGCCGGCGGGCAAGGCGAAACACTGATTCAACTGATGAGCAAAGAACTGCGAATCCTTAACTTTCTGTGCGTCCTGGTGGCGCTGGGGTTTCTGGCGATTGCCGTTATCAGTGCCATCTCTTCGGGCGACTTTTTGACGACTGACAATCTGTTCATCATCACCGTTTGCCTGGTAATGGCGCTGCTGTTTGCCATCAATCCGCTGCTTTACATGAGGTCGCAGGGCAAGCTGCCGTTGCCGTTCATCGGCCGGAAGACTGCGCCGGCCGTTACTGGCGGCAACAGTTCCGCCGCAGTCGCCGGCGGCGCTAATTGGGCCTCACTAAGATCGCACACGCCTCCACTACTCGACGCGAAAGGACGCGCCGTCCCGCCCGACGTCAAGGCAATGGTGTCCCGCATGAATCAGGCGGAAGCAAAGGACGCCTGAGGTTAAGTTTTCATCGTGGATGAACTAACGAGGAAAGTGCTGGGGAGTTTTGCGCACTGGCGAAAAGAGACGCTGGATCTGCACGAGCTGTTCGAAGCCGGCGGCAACGATCCCGAAGCGCGGACGGCCGTGTTTGACATCGTCGAGAAGCTCGTCGCCGACGGCTTGCTGGCGGAAGAGGGAAACGACTTCTATTCGCTGACCGAGAAAGGCAAACAAGCCGCCGCGCAGAGTTAATCTGCGGCGCAGAAGTAATCGGTTTTATTCGTGGCTGATTTCATCTCTTACTTGCCGCACGTGAACGCTTGCCTGAACGGCACGAGCGCGGTGCTGTTGGTTACGGGATACACGTTCATCAGATCGCGTAACGTGGTGGCCCATCGGGCATGCCAGATTGCGGCGCTGATTGTCTCGCTACTGTTTCTCGCTTCGTATCTGACCTATCACTACAACCACGGCTCGACGCGCTTCCAGGGCGCAGGCATCGTCCGCCCGATCTACTTCACTATTCTGACGACCCACACGATCCTCGCGATCGTCATCGTCCCGCTCGTCATCCTGACGTTCTACCGCGCACTGCGCAACGACTTCGCCCGTCACCGCCGCATCGCACGCATCACGCTGCCTCTGTGGCTCTACGTGTCGATCACGGGCGTGATCGTTTACCTTATGCTTTACCAGATTTATCCTTCCTGATCTGATTCTTCGATGAGTGACAACGGCAATCATCCGGAGATACGCGCAGTCGAGGCGCGTGGACGCGAGGTGCGCAGGCGCATTCCCGGCTCCGGTCCGATTCTCCTGCTGGCCTTGCTCTTTCTCGTCGCAACGTTCCTGGCCTGGTACTTCACCTGGTTCGGCCGCGAGCTTTCTGACGCAGACATCACCAAGTACCTGACGGACACTAAAAACCCGCGGCACGTCCAACACGCACTCTTGCAAATCCAGCAACGCATGGAGCGTGGCGACACGAGCGCCAAAAACTGGTACCCGCAACTCGTGACACTCAGCGGCGATCCGGAAACGGAGTTTCGCCTGACGGTCGCGTGGCTGATGGGCTTCGACAACAAGTCGCCCGAGTTTCACGAGGCGCTGAAGAAGCTGCTTCAGGATCAGGAACCACTGGTTCGGCGTAACGCGGCGCTGGCTTTAGTCAGATTCAACGACGCGAGCGGCCGCGGCGAACTCGTCTCCGTGCTGGTCCCTTATCCGGTACGAGCAACAACGGGCGGCGTAATCGCGAGTAGTTTGAAGGAAGGTTCGCAGGTCGCACGCGGAACGTTGCTGGCGCGAATTCAACAGCCTGACGAGAAGGTGATCGAGTTGCGCTCGCCCTTGCCGGGTCGCATCAACAAGATCCTGAAAACGAACGGCGCACAGGTTTCGACCGGCGACGAGGTAATGAACGTCAATTCCGATGAAGGCAGCGTGTGGGAAGCGTTGCGAGGACTGGCGCTGATCGGCACAAAAGACGACCTGCCGGCGATTCAAAGCTACGCAGATTCAACAACCGCGTCTGAGCGTGTTCGCGAACAAGCGAGACTGACGATTAAGCAGGTGGAGCGGGCGGCGAGTCAGGCAAAGTGATGCCGTGCAGGGATTCCCAATCGTCAGTGGGAACCATCTCGATCGCGTCCCACGGACACCCATCGAGAAACGCGCCGTCAGGGCCTTTGCTCGTACACTTCTGACAGCCGATGCAGAGATACGGATCGACTTCGATCCGTCCAAACGGCGGGTGGTCTTCATCCGGCACCCAGAACATGCAGGCTTCAATCGGACAATACTCGATACACGCCGGCGACCCTGAGCAGCCCGTGCAGCAATCGGTGGTGATCGCCAGTATGCGCGGACGCTTCTTGCGCGTCGCCTTGCCATCGCCCTGCGACATCGGCCAGTGCTTGTCTACGATATCGAACATCCGTTATGAGCCTCTTGTTGCGATTGCCTTGAATGATTAGACCGTAAACCGACTCTAACATAGCTTTGCGGATTTCCTCAACGATTTGTGTCGGCGACGCTGCGCGCTTGCTGCCTCCCGTGTCAGGCGTTAGAAGTTAAGGCGAAACCAACATGGGAGGGACCGAACATGGAAGTCGTAACTGGTGTATTTGAAGCACGAGCGGACGCGGAAAAGGCCGTACATGAACTACGAAAGCTGGGAATCGCGACGGAGAAGATCGGTCTGATAACACCCGATTCACGTCCCGACGGAATCGAACGCGGCGTGCCGGTCAGCGACACTGAAGAGCCCGGCATGGGCCGCGCGATGGGAGCTGCGGTTGGAGGCGCGATGGGCGCCGCCGGTGGCGCGACGCTGGGACTGGCTGTCGCAACTCTCGCTGTGCCCGGCATTGGACCAGTGCTGGCCTTTGGCATGATAGGCGCAGCGGTAGCGGGTGCGTTTGGTGCGGCTGCCGGGTCCGCCGTCGGCGATTCAGTCGAGGAAGAGCTCGGCGAAGGCATCCCGCACGAGGACGTCTTTGTCTACGAACATGCGCTTCGTCATGGACGCTCGATCATCGTCGCCTACGCGACAGACGACCAGGCGGATAGCGCCCGCGAGATCATCAAGAGCGCCGGCGCCGAAGACGTCGACGAGCTTCGCGACAGACTAGGTAGTGACGCAGTTTGAAAGTTCTCTGCGAACCCTGCGTTCTCTCTCTTCTCTGCGTTCGAATATGCTCTCAAATGCAGCAGACGCAGAATCGCAGAGACCGCAGAGGCCGCGGAGATCAAAGTAAGGCACTCGCAAGGCGAGGAGCTGACGACAGAGTAGAGGGACCGTAGTATCCTGTCGAAATAGACTGCTGAGAGGCGCAACGATTGAGAGAGTTTCTGCTGAACGCGCTGGTCCTGATCGTGATCCTCGGGGTAAGCGCGTTTATCACCAACTGGTTTGCGCGAACGATGTACATTCGCTGTGTTTCCTGCGGCACTCTGAACGCCAAACGGCGCAACGAGTGCCGTTCTTGTCAGGCACGACTTTAATCTCCCGCAAAGGCGCAAAGACGCAAAGTTCAACCTTCTCTTTTGCTTTCTCCGCGCCTTTGCGCCTTTGCGGGAACTCTTCAAATCATCATGACAATAACACCTGACTGGCGCACCCACGCCGAGATCACGGATTTCCGCGAAACACCCGATTACGCCAACACGATCGACTACGCGAAACGGCTCGCCGATGCTTCACCGGCCATCGAGTACCGCGGCTTCGGCTACAGCGGACAAGGCCGCGAGTTGCCGTTGCTGATCGCCTCCGAAACCGGAACGTTCACTCCCGAGGCCGCTGACGCAGAAGGCAAAGCCGTCGTGCTGATCCAGGCGTGCATCCACGCCGGCGAGCCTGACGGCAAAGACGCGGGCTTTGCACTGCTGCGCGATGTCGCGATCACGAAGTCAGCCGCCGGCCTGCTCAACAATGTCGTGCTGCTGTTCATTCCGATCTACAACACGGACGGACACGAACGCTCGAGCCCGTACAACCGCATCAACCAGAATGGTCCAACACCGATGGGCTGGCGCGCCACGAGCACGTACCAAAACCTCAACCGCGACTACATGAAAGCCGACACGCCCGAGACGCGCGCGTGGTTGAAACTGTGGAACGAATGGAACCCCGATCTCTTCATCGATTGTCACGTGACTGACGGCGCGGACTATCGCTGCAACATCACTTACCATCACGAACACCACGACGGCGTCGATGACGAGATTGTTGTCTGGGAACGCGACGTGTTCGGCGGCAAAGTCGCGCCGGCAACAGAAGCCGCCGGCAACGTGATCTCCTGGTATCTCGAATTCATCGACAACCGCGATCTGCCGCGCGGCACGCGCGATTTCAATGGCTCGCCGCGTTTCTCAACCGGCTACGTTCCGATCCGAAATCGTCCAGGCATTCTGATCGAGACGCACATGATCAAGGATTACCGCTCGCGCGTCATCGGCACCTACGACTTTCTGAAAGCAGCGCTCGAGGAAGTCAATCGAGATCCACAGCGGCTGCACCGACTCGGACGCGAAGCCGATGAACGAACAGTCGCGGCAAGTTCGTCCGGGTACGATCCAGCGAAACTCTATCCGCTCGACTTCGAACTGACGGACGAGCAGACGCCGTTCAAACTCAGAGCTTTTCAATACGAGACGGACGACAGTGAACTGTCAGGCGATCTGCGCGTCGTGTACGGTCGTGAGCCACTCGACTTGACCGTGCCGATGTATCAGACGTTCCGCGTGACTCGCGCTGTCCCACCGCCGATTTCTTACATCGTTCCCGTTCAGTGGAGCGACGTGATCGAGGTATTGAAGGCGCACGGTCTGAAACATCACACGCTTGCCGAAGCAGTGGAGATCGAAGTCGAGAGTTATCGATTTGAAAATGTGGTGTGGCCGGCTGGCCCGTTTGAAGGACGGCACATGCCGCGGTTCACAGCCGAACGAATAATAGAGAAGCGTCTGTTCCACGCCGGATCGCTCGTCGTGCCGCTGGCCCAACCGCTGGCGAAAGTGGCGTTGAACCTGTTGGAGCCGGAAGCGCCCGACTCGTTTGCCCGTTGGGGCTTCTTCAACGCAATCTTCGAAGAGAAGGAGTACGGCGAACCATACGTCCTCGAAGCATTGGCGCGCGAGATGATGGCTAACAACCCTGAGCTCGAACGAGAGTTCGATGAACTGCTGGCGTCCGATGCGGAGTTTGCCGCCAATCCTGGCGCGCGCCTGCGCTTCTTTCACAAACGTTCGCCCTACTGGGACCCACAATTGGGAGTTTATCCAATAGGGCGAATCATCAGTTTGCTCGATCTACCGTTGTTGTAAAATTAAGGACGCCCGACCTAAACGGTCGTCAGACGGTAGTGCCGGGCGTCGAGCAGGGCAAACAGTGTGTTAGTTTGCCTAAACGACCGTACGTCGTCCTCCGATGATGTTAATAAGCAGCACGACCAGCGCCAGCACCAGAAGTATGTGGATGAACCCACCAATCGTGTAGCTGCTCACTACGCCGAGTAACCACAGGACCAACAGGATTACAAATATCGTCCAAAGCATTTTCCTTCCCCTCCTTTTGTCAACCACGTCTCCAAGTTTCGTGTACAAAAGCCATCGCCATTGAGGTGAGCAACGACCATGCCGTCACTTGTTTCGGCATTTTCTGGGCATTTTGATAAAAACAGCGAGACGATGCGTACGGAAATATTCCAGTGATCTAAATTCAGTGCTCGATTTCTTATCCGTGTTGAGAATTTCACGAAGTTGTTCTGGACTTCGCGCGTTAGAGGCTGGTAAAGTTGCCGCTGGCGTTGGCGCGTTAGCACTCACGGTGTTTTCGAACGCCTTCACAGTTGCGCGTGCGGGTCCTTCCTTCGAAGTTCCGTCGCTTTTCCTAACCCGATTCTTTGCTTTTTTAAGTACTCATCTGCCCCGGGCTGTTTTCCGGAGGCGAACTGGAGGTTTTTTGTATGCCCACCCCCTCGCCACGCGTATCCGTTCGGACTCGTAGAGTCGCCGCGATAACGATGGCTGTTGCTAGTGTCGCCCTCGTAATTGGCGCGACCGTGGTTACCTACCTGCGCCAGCAGCCCCCGGTGCAGCGGATCAACTATTCACAGCTTTACGACTTCGCCGCCGCCGGCAACGTTATCGCGCTTCACGTCGAAGGAGAGACGCTGACGCTGATACGCAACGACGGCTCCCGCGTCGAAGCGATCGTCACCGGCGAAGGTCCGCAGAACGACATCGTCCAGGTGTTCAGGAAAAACAACGTCGCCGTTGAATTTCAGCCGTTGCAACCGGGATTTCTGGTCAGTTCGTTGAATTGGGTGTTGCCGATTCTGACGCTGGCGTTTATCGGATTCGCCGGCTGGAAGATCTATTCGAGCATGAGCGGCAAAGGCTCCTTCGAGCTAACGGATCACAACGGCCAGCAGAACGTCGGGTTTGACGACGTCGCTGGTGTTGACGAAGCGCGCGCGGAGCTGAGCGAGACGATTGAGTTTCTTCGCAATCCGGAAAAGTTTAGCCGTCTCGGAGGACGCGTTCCGCGAGGCATCCTGCTCTACGGTCCGCCGGGAACCGGCAAGACGTTGCTGGCGCGAGCGGCAGCGAAAGAAGCCGGCGTCGCGTTTCTCGCGGCTTCCGGATCGAGTTTTCAGGAGAAGTTTGCCGGTCTGGGCGCGGCCCGTGTAAGACATCTGTTCGCCAAGGGAAGAAAGCTCTCGCCGTGCATCATCTTCATCGACGAAGTCGACGCGCTCGGGCGGCAACGCGGCCGCGGCGGCGACTCCGCATCGGCCGATCAGGATCAGACGCTCAACCAGTTGCTGGTCGAGATGGATGGTTTCGATCAGTCGAGCGCCGTTGTCGTGATCGCCTCTACTAATAGGCCTGACATTCTCGACAAAGCGCTGACGCGTCCCGGGCGGTTCGATCGCGAAATCGCCGTCGACCTCGCCGACGCGAACGGCAGGGAAGCGATACTGAACGTCCACGCCCGCAACCTAACACTCGAGGAGGGTCTCGACCTTCAGTGGATCGCCCGCGGCACTCCGGGGTTCTCGGGCGCAGAGTTGGCGAACCTGATGAACGAAGCGGCCATCGCCGCGACGCGTGACGAGGCCGACGCGGTTGGACGCAAGCACGTCGAGTTCGCGCGCGACCGCATCCTGATGGGCGCGGAACGCCAGGGTTTCATGATGGACGACGACGAGCGTTATGCGACCGCGGTTCACGAAGCCGGTCACGTCGCGGTCGGGCTGGCAGTCGAGAACGGCGATCCGATTCACAAAGTCTCAATTCTGCCGCGCGGGCGCGCACTGGGCGTGACGCAGTCGCTGCCCGAACGCGATCGTTTCATGAAAAAACGCGAGTATCTCGAAGATCAGATCGCGCTGCTTCTCGGCGGACGTGCGGCCGAGCAGATCCTGCTCTCGACGATGACCGCCGGTGCGTCAAACGACATCGAGCGTGCGGTTGAGATCGCGCGGAAGATGGTCAGCGAGTTTGGCATGAGCCGGCTGGGGCCGATTCACCTCGGCAACAGCGATCAGCCGCATAGCCAAACCTTGCTCGACCGAATCGAAGAGGCGACGAACGAGCTGATCAATTCGCAACTCGAAAGAGCGTGCGCGATAGTGAGTGCCGAGCGCGACTCGATTGGGCGTTTGGTTGAATTGCTGATGGAGCGCGATACCCTGGATGCGGAAGAGATTGCGAGCTGTTTTCAGGGCAGCCAGACCGTGAGAGCGGCGTAAACGCCGGTGTCATTTTCCGTTTGTCATTTGACATTTTTCATTTGTCATTTTGAGGGCAGGCACCAACTGTTTGGCCCAAAATGAGAAATGAGAAATGTCAAATGACAAACGGAAAATAATCTTTTCAACGAGCGAGGGCCTCAGGATGCTCCGAGATCTCCCGGACAGCCTGACTGCGCCCTCGTATCGTCACCAGCGCCACCCCGCCAAAGATCAAAACAGCAGCCAGCAACGTGCGGGAGTTCCAGTCCTCGCCAAGCAGCAGCGGCGCGAACCCGAATGCGACCAGCGGCTGTAGATAGATGTAGATCGCAACCGTGCTGGGCGACACGCGCGTCAGCGCCCAGGCGTTCAGGTAGTAAGCGCCGACTGTTGGAAACAGGATGATGAATAGGATGGACGCCCAGACGTTGATGCCTATCGCCGCCAGGTTCTCCTGCTGCAACGCGTAAATTCCCACCGGCACCGTCACCACCGAGCCGACCAGAAAAATCCACGTAATCACGTTCAGCGCGCCGTAACGCTCGAAGAGGTCTTTCGAGATCACGATGTAGATGGCGTACAGCAACGAGTTGGTCAGAATCAGCAGATTGCCGGCTGTGGCGTGGAACGCGAGGTCTGCGCGCGTCGGATTGATGAGATAGATCACGCCTAAGGCGGAGAGCAGAATGCCGCTGAGGCGCTTGAACGACCACTTGTCGTAACCAAACAGGATGCTGACGGCCAGCGCGTAAACCGGGATCGTCGTGCTGAGCAGCGTCGCGTTGATTACCGTCGTCAGCGACAGGCCTTTAACGAAGAGAAACTGATTGCCGACGACGCCCAGCATAGCGCAAAGCGTCAGGAGGACGATGTCCCTTAGCGGCATTCGCACAAGCGGGGTTATTCGTCGTTGCAGAAAAGCGAGAGCAATGGCGGCGCCGGTGAGACGGCACGCAACGAGGCTCGACGACGACATCGATCGCAGCACGACCTTGCCGAAGATAGGCCAACTGCCGAAGAGGATTTGAACCAGAACTAGTGCGACGTGCGGACGGAGCCTGCTGCTCATACCACGAGGTAGAGCGGGTTCTCCAGAATCTTCTTGAACGTCTGGAGAAACTTCGCGCCTGTTGCGCCGTCGATGACGCGGTGGTCGCACGACATTGTCACCCGCATCATTTGCCTGATTACGATCTCGTTATCGCGCACGACCGGCTTCGGCGTCATCGCGCCGATGGCGAGTATGCCGCCTTCGGGCGGATTGATCACGGCCGTGAACTCGTCGATACCGAACATGCCGAGGTTGCTGACTGAGAAGGTGGCGCCGGTGTACTCCTCAGGTTTTAACTTCTTCGTCCGGGCGCGTTCGGCAAGCTCGCGAACCTCGCCGGCGATTTGGGTCAGCGACTTTTGATCGGCTGCGCGAACGACTGGAGTGATCAGGCCGTCTTCAATCGCGACTGCGACGCCGATGTCAGCGTGCTCGTAGTAGCGAATGAACTTCTCCTGGAACGAAGCGTTCACTTCCGGATGCTTAATCAAAGCGGCCGCGACGACTTTGATGATGATGTCGTTGACGCTGATCTTCAGATCCGGATCGAGCGCGTTGATGTTTTTCCGCATTTCGGCGGCGCGATCCATCTCGATGTCGATCGTCAGGAAGAAGTGCGGGACGGGGCCGATCGACGTGACGAGGCGTTTCGCGATCGTTTGGCGAATCTGGGTCGCCGGTTCGTCGCGATAGCCAGTTGCGGTTGCGATTGCGGCTGGTCTTGGTTGAGTTAACGCAGCCTCAATATCCCTTTTGATAATGCGTCCGTTCGGACCGCTGCCGTTGATAGAACGGAGATCCAAGCCTGAATCTTTTGCCATCCGTGCAGCAAGCGGGGACGCAATTAATCTTCCTGAATCCGTTTTAGTAATTTGAGGTGCGGCTTGAACGGGTGGCGGTGCTTCGGGCGCGGGTTCAGGTGCTGGTTTGGGTTGTTCCGCGGGAGCGTCGGAGAGTATCGACTCGATGTCTTCGTTCGGATCTCCGATCACAGCTATCAACTGCCCGAGCGGCGCGGACTCGCCTTCGTTAATCAGTATCTTCCGCAGGACGCCATTCGCGAGCGCCTGCATTTCCATCGTGGCTTTGTCGGTATCGATCTCGGCGAGTGGCTCACCGGTGGAGACCTTGTCTCCCTCTTTCTTCAACCATCTCGCGATCTGTCCCTCCTCCATGGTCGGGGAGAGTTTCGGCATGATTACCTTGCTTGCCATCGAGGTTCCTTATCCTGGTCCTTTGATTAATCCAAGTACGCAACTTCACGCACGGCAGCGACGATCCTGTCGACGTCCGGTACGACGAGATCTTCGAGGTTCTTCGCGTACGGCATCGGCACGTCAACTCCCGAGACGCGTTTCACCGGCGCGTCGAGATAGTCAAACGCCCGCTCCATGATCTCGTGACTGATCTCGGCGTTCACGCTGCACATCGGGTGCGACTCCTCGGCCAGCACCACGCGGTTCGTCTTCTTCACGGACTCGACGATCGTGCCGATATCCAGCGGCCGAATCGTTCGCGGATCAATCACTTCGCATGAAACGCCTTGCTCCTGAAGTTTGTCGGCGGCCTTCAGCGCAACCGGCACCATCAACGAACGCGCCACGATCGTCACGTCCGTTCCCTCGCGCTTAATGTCGGCGACGCCGAGCGGAATCGTGAAGTCCGGATCCTCAGGAACCTCGCCCTTGTTGCCGTACATGCGTTCCTGCTCGATGAAGATCACCGGATCGTCGTCGCGAATGGCGGATTTCAGCAGTCCCTTTGCATCCGCCGCCGTCGACGGCATGACGACTTTCAGTCCGGGGAAGTGTGCGTACCACGATTCGAGCGCTTGCGAGTGCTGCGATGAGACCTGAAACGCCGAGCCGCCCGGACCGCGAAAGACGATCGGGATATTGAACTGTCCGCCTGACATGTAAAGCATCTTGGCGGCTGAGTTGACGATCTGGTCGGTGGCGAGAATCGAGAAGTTGAACGTCATGAACTCGACGATCGGGCGTAGTCCGGCCATCGCGGCCCCGACTCCGAGACCGGCAAAACCGAGTTCGGTGATCGGCGTATCGATCACTCGTTTCGGTCCGAAATCCTTGAGCAAGCCTCTCGTGACTTTATAAGCGCCGTCGTATTCGGCGACCTCTTCGCCCATGATGAATACTTTTTCATCGCGGGCCAGTTCTTCCCGGATCGCCTGATTGAGCGCGTCGCGTATCGTAAGTGTGGGCATCTTGTTAGCGGGTTCTGTTCTGTGCTGGATCGATCGGGTTGGCGTAGATGTCCGTGTAAAGCTCTTCGGGGGCAGGGAAGGGGCTCTCTTCCGCAAAGCGGATCGAGTCTTCTACTATCTCGTGCACCTCGGCGTCGATCTTGTCCAGTGTCTGTTGGTCGGTGATCTTTTGTTCGAGCAGGCTGGCGGCAAAAAGCATGATTGGATCGCGTTGCTGATACTTTTCGATCTCTTCCTGCGTGCGATATTTGCCGGGGTCTGACATCGAGTGACCGCGAAAACGGTACGTGCGAACCTCAAGCAGCGTCGGCAGGTGATGTTTGCGGCCGCGTTCGACGGCGCGCTCGACGGCTTCACGCACCGCCAGCACGTCCATGCCGTCGACAAACTCCGCCGCGATCTCGTAACCGCAGCCCTTCTGCGCGATGTCCTGCAACGACATGGCGCGTTTCAGCGACGTGCCCATGCCGTACTGATTGTTTTCGCAGATGTAGATGCAGGGAAGTTTCCAGAGTTGGGCCATGTTCAGCGACTCGTGGAACGCGCCCTGGTTGACAGCGGCTTCGCCGAAGAAACAGATCGTTACCTGGTCCGTGCCCTGGTATTTCGAGGCGAAAGCGGTGCCGGTCGCGAGTGGAATCTGGCCGCCAACGATGCCGTGACCGCCGAGGAAGTTCAGCTCCTTGTCGAACATGTGCATCGAGCCGCCCTTGCCTTTCGAGCATCCGGTGGCTTTGCCGTAGAGCTCCGCCATGATGGATCGGGCTGACATGCCTTTGGCGAGTGCCTGTCCGTGTTCGCGGTAGCTGCCGATAACGTAGTCGTCTTTTCGCAGAGCGGAGATCGCGCCGACGCCGACTGCTTCCTGTCCGATGTAGAGATGGCAGAAGCCGCCGATCTTGCCGGCGACGTAGACTTCAGCTGCTTTCTCTTCGAAACGCCGGATCAGGAGCATCTGGCGGTAGAGATCGATGAGTTCGTCGGGTTTTAGCCTGCTGAGGCGCTCTTTTTGGCGTTCTTTTGCCTCGTCGCGCTCGCGTTCAAGCTGTGTGTTATCGAGGTCGGGTGGCGCGTCGATTACGCCCGTCGAACTTTGCTCTTCCGCTCCAGCTCTGGAGGGGGGTGCTGCTGATTGTTTGCTCATGTGGTTAAAGCGAGGAATTATAAACGAAGCTACATCAAGGCACAAAAGTAGCGAAAAACAGTAATCACAAAAGGCACAAAAGCCCACAAAAGGCACAAGAGAAAGAAATAAACTGGACAAGCAAGAACAAAGAACACGACAAGATCAATGTTCTGACTTTGTTCTTTGCCTGGTGCCTTTTGTGGCTTTTGTGCCTTTTGTGGTTACCCTTTTTTGTGGCTACGTCATCATGTCGACGGACGCGACACCCGCTCCGGCGACGGACAGGAAGTTCTTTCGGCCGTGCTTGTTGGTTTGCATGCGGCGCGCGGCGGCGGTCAATAACTCTTCGCTGGTCTCTCCATCCTCCGGGAAGCACGCAACACCGAGACTCACGCCGAGCCCGATCATCGTCCCCTCACGAACGGAGAACAACTGCTCCTCGACCGCATTGCGGACTCGATCGCAAATCGATCCCGCCATCTTGCTCGACGCCATCGGCATGATCGCCACAAACTCATCGCCCGCATAGCGCGTCAGTATATCCATCTGCCGCAGCTCGCGACGGACGACTCCCGCGACACTCGCAAGCAACCGATCCCCGGTCGAGTGACCGTACTTATCGTTGATGATCTTGAAGTCGTCAATGTCCATGCAGATCACCGACAGCGCCTCGCGATTCATTCGCTGGCATTCGGCAATCCGCTGTTCGAGCATCATGTAGAACCCGCGCGCGTTCGGCAGTTCGGTCAACGGATCGACCAGCGCGCTCTCTCTCGTCTTCTCATGCGTCAACGCATTGTTCAGCGCACTCGACGCGTGCTGGCAAACCGACTCCAGCAGCCGTACATGCTCCGACGTGTAAGACGTCCGACTCTGCGAATAAAGCGCGATCGCACCGAAGGCGCCATCTTCACGCAACAGCGGCGACACCAGAATCCCGCGAAAACGCTTTACAACCTCATCCGGAATTCCCACCATGTCGAGCTCCGGCGTGGCGTTACACATCGAGCGGCCGTTTGCGATCACCCAACCCGTAATCCCTTCGCCGACATCGATGCGCCGCTTTGAAAAGATCTCCGCCTCCGCGCCCGCTGCGTGGACCGCAGTCGCTTTCCCGGAACGGTCGTCGACGAGAAAGATGACGCACGTGTCAAAAGGAACAATCGACCGCAGCTTGTTCGCAACCAGCGTGACTGTGTCGTTGAGATTGAGCGACGAACCGATCGTTTGCGCGATTTCGTGAAGCGCGAACACCTCGCGCTGCGCCTCGCTGATCGTGCGGTACCCCGACGTCTCTTCGTCCGGCGTGCCGAGAATGTCTGACGCAAGACCGGCGTCGGGTTTCGTCGACGTCTGCGTATCAATTGTCGCCGTCGAAGAGACCTGTTCCTGAATGTCCTCGAGCCCGATCATGCGATCGAACTCTTCGACGTGCTTGATGAAAGTGCTGACCACCTTCGGATCGAACGCCGTTCCAACCATGCCGCGCAGCAGATTCAACGAGTCTTCGCGCTTCATGCCCTTGCGATACGGACGATCGCATCGCGTCGCGTCGTAGAAGTCGACGACGGAGATGATGCGCGCTACCAGCGGAATCCCTTCGCCTTTCAAACCTTTCGGATAGCCGCTGCCGTCCCACTTCTCGTGGTGAAAGCGGACGATGTCTTCAACCGGGTAAGGGAAGTTGACACGCTTCAGAATGTCGCCGCCAACCGTTGGGTGAATCTTCATCTTGGCGAACTCGGCTTCCGTGAGTTTGCCGGGCTTGTTGAGGATGTACTCGGGAACGGCGAGTTTGCCGATGTCGTGAAGCAGCGCGCCCGCGTGAAGCGCTTGAAGCTCGGCAGGCGAGACGTTGAACAGCTTACCCATCTGCGTAGCGTAGATCTGTGTGCGGCGGACGTGCCCGTGCGTCGTCTGGTCTTTCGCGTCGATCGCGATTGCCAGCGACTCGATCGTGTTCATGTGGATCTCCGCCATCTCTTCCACATGACGCCGCTGCTCGGCTTCCGCGCTGCGAACGTCCTGCAACCGCCGCTCGTTGAAGCGATACAGGAAGTGGACCAGTGCCGAAAGCAGCAGACCGATCACGGCGTACGAGATGCCTTTGCCCATGGCGGCGGCGTAGAACAGGACCGCGGAGGCGGCGCTGGCCAGTTTCGTCGTCAGCGTCCAGACGATCGTCTCCTGCGCCGGAATCAGAACGAGTCTGTCGCCCGCTTCAAAGCTCAGGAACCAACTGCTGACCACAGTGCTCAGCGCGTACTGCAACGTCGCGAGCATTAGTACGGGAATCAGAAAGGTGTCGAGTGGAAGGCTGCCGTCGCGAACGAAATCAGTTTCGACCGTGAGCAAATTAACGAGCACGCCGTAAAACGAGGCTGCGATGAACGTCGAGATCACGGCC
This sequence comes from Pyrinomonadaceae bacterium, assembly GCA_036279935.1. GTDB lineage: Bacteria > Acidobacteriota > Blastocatellia > Pyrinomonadales > Pyrinomonadaceae > PSRF01. The sequence continues at coordinate 2,502 of DASURS010000040.1, read as the reverse complement.
ATGCCCATCTTCAGCGCGAGCTGACGATTCGTGGTGAGTCCGTAAGAGGAAACAAAACCGACGAGCGCAGCGAGCAACACCGCGGGCCCGGCGACGTTCGCCGGCGGCACGGCGTAGAGCATCACCGCCACGAAGACGAACGAGTCGGCAATCGATTCGCGACTTTGGTGCTTGCCGTCGACGCTCGTCACGAGCACGGTCAGGCGGCTCGCGCCCAGGGTCAGGAGAAGCAGTATCAGCCAGGAGCCGATGCCTTCTGTGCTAAGAAACGCGAGGTGGACCGTACCGATGATCGCCGACAGGAGCAGTGCGGTACTCGGCACTGAGATTCCCGCCAGGAGAGCTGTGCTCTTCCAGTTGGTTTTCAGCATTAGTGAAGATCGATCCTTCCTAAGTTCGGAGGGTTCCCAGCTCGGTTGTGTGATTGGCCGCACGGCATGGTGCCAAACATTGTTTGGCACGGCGGTAAATATAGCGGTTACATGAGGTTGACGTCAAGAATTATGCGTCGAGCTCTCTGGGTTCTGCCCGTTCACTTTAAGCACAACCTCAGCCAGAACAAGTCAGGAAGGGGGCAAGCACGGCGCGCCCCCGCTTCAGGGCGCGAAAAAGAGCGGGGGCGCACTTCGTTTGCCCCCTTCCTGACTTGTTCTTTGATTGCAGGCCATACTGGCTTGGCTTTGCACAAAAACCATTCTCCTTCCCGCAAAGACTCAAAGGCGCAAAGCACTACCGCGTTTTTGAAGGATTTCTTTGCGCCTTCGCGCCTTTGCGGGAGAAGATCTCCACCTCGGACTAACTTCTTGTGCAAAGCGTATTGGCTTTGCGTCTAATCGGGAATCCACTAACGGGCAGGGAAGTTGGTGGGCAGTGACATGGAGGAAATGATGCTGATCTCTACGTGCTCTCCAGGCGATAACCTTTCCCGCGCACGGTCACGATCTTGTCTCCGAAGCCTGAGTAAGGTTCGAGCCGATCGCGTAATCGCTTTACGACGGCGTTGAGGGCGTCGTCCGACACACCGGCTCCCGTTTTGTATTCATCCGGATAAACAACTGCGATTATCTCGTCCTTCGTCCGGAGTCGCCCGGGTGAGAGACAAAGGTACTCGAGCAACATCAATTCTTTTTTAGTCAGGGAAGGTTTTACTACCTCATCGTTGATCCAGACTTCCCCCGCGGTGTCGATGCGGATGGCTCCGGCGATAAGCTTTGTCGTTGCCAGTTCGACTCCCTTCGAGCGGGAGATGTATTCGGCGAACAAGGGACTGAAAGCTACGAATCCGCCCTTCGCATTCTTAATCAAACCTTTGAGTTGTAAGAGGTCACTCGCTTGCTTGTCGCGTGGAGGATTTGGATTGCTCAAGCGTCGCAAAAACTGCCGCTCCGCGTCGCTGATGCTGTTCCATAACTTCTCGCACTCCGAAACCATATCAGGAACGTTGAATAGCGCATCGAGCTGTACCGGCTGGTCGTGCGGAAGTTGCATGCGTTCATTCAACACGGCGATGGTTGCAGCTTTGAGCAGTCCCGGATGGCCGCCCGTTAGCTCGATCAGAGTTTGACTGTTTTGGGGGTCGAGGTTGCGGCCGTAGCGACTACTAACGCGGCGCAGGAGTAAAAGCGAATCGTCGGTATTGTACGGTCCTAACCCCATTGTGTTCGCGCTAAACAGCTCTTCAAACTCCTCGCGTTCGGGAGAGGCAGCGAGCGCTGTCAACTGATTCCTGCTCAACAGCAGAAATGAGATGCGATACTTGTATTCGTCGCGAATCGCCCGCAGGTTCGCAAAAAACCTTCCGCTCAACGTTTGGTAAACAGCATCGAATTGGTCGAAGAGGAAAACTATGGCGCGAATGTCCCTCCCAAACACAGCTTTCACCGCGGCGGACAGGCTTAGGTTTTTCGCGTCGTAGGCCGCAGCAGCGGCCAGCAATCGGTCGATAAGTAACGCGGACACGGCTTCTTCCGTCATTTCGGTAACTTCGTTGCCATCCAGAGGGACCAGCAGGTAGTCCTGCCACGCTTCTCCCAGGTAATGACGCCGCACACTTTCCTGACGGAGAAACCGACAAAGGTTGCTCTTGGCAACACCACTGGGCCCCATGACAGAGCACGAATCTCCGGCGCGGACACACCGCATGATGAATTCCACCTCTGCGTGACGATACGTCAGCGGAAACTCGTTGACGGTGCTGGTCGAGGTTTTCAGGTCACTCATTACCGATCACCTTCGCTTAGGGCTATTGCGCCGGTTTATGCTTTCGCTAAGCGTCTTCAAGAGACGATTCCAGCCGTCCGCTTCATAGAGCTTAATGCTCTGCAGCCGTCGCAATCTGCGAGGCAGTTCCTCGATCGGATTCAGCAGCACCGGAATGACGTAGATGTCCGTGTCCAGTTTTTGCATCAAGCGTTGCAGAGCCACTTTGGTTTCATATTCCTTATAGCCTCTCTTTTCCGCACCGGCCTCCGAGAGGACTAAAATGATCGCATGGGCTTCCTC
>DASURS010000039.1:0-19248 GCA_036279935.1 Pyrinomonadaceae bacterium | reverse complement strand
GACGCCCGACATCGTCCTTCTCGATATTCAGATGCCGGAGCTCGGCGGCTTTGAGGTGCTCGAGTCGTTCGGACCAAACGCGACGCCTTACGTGATCTTCGTTACCGCGTACGATCAATATGCCGTGCGCGCGTTCGAAGTTCACGCACTCGACTATCTGCTCAAGCCGTTCGATCGTGAACGGTTCGAAGCGGCCTGGCGACGAGCCAAGGATCAGATCAAACTGGACCGCACGAGCCGCCGCGATCAGGACATCATCGCCCTGCTCGAAGAGCTCAAAGCCGGACCTCGGTATCTTGAGCGGCTCGTGATCAAGAACGGCGGCCGCGTCTTCTTCCTTCACGTCCAGGACGTCTACTGCATCGAAGCCGAGGGCAATTACGTCCGCGTCTACGACAACCAGAAAGGCTACCTCCTGCGCGAGACCATCAGCAGCCTGGAAGAGCAGCTCGACCCGAAGCAGTTTCTGCGCATCCACCGTTCGGCCATCGTAAGGATCGATCGGATCAAGGAGATGCAGCCGTGGTTTCACGGCGAGTACCGCATCATCATGGAGAACGGAAAGCAGCTCGCTCTAAGTCGAAACTACCGGGCTAATTTGCAGGAAGCGGTTGGGAACACGCTTTAGAATCATGGTTTTTGATCCACCGCGTTGGCCGATCCATCACAAAATTTAGCCGTTCCGTCACAGACTGATCCTCTTGTTTCTCCGCCTCTGAGAATATCCAATCGCTCCCCCGGGCGTTGTGGATGAAGAGGTGAGTTTATGATGAACATTGAGGCAACTTTACCAATCGAACATGACCGAGCGATACCCGAATCGAGCCCCGAAGCAACCAGCGATACGAACGTTGACGTTCGCCTGAACACATTGCGCGAAACGGTGCTGCAACTCCTCGAAGAAGTCGAGTCGCTGACGATCTCGCGGACGGTGGACATCAAGCGCGGCGCTCGTTTTTCCGACGAAGTACGGCAGTTTGAAGTCAACCTAATCCGGACCGCGCTGGGACGCACTTCGGGCAGCCAGATCCGCGCGGCGAGACTCCTTGGACTGAAGCCCACCACACTCAACGCCAAGATTAAACGCTACAACATAGCCCCGATGTACCAGCCGCAGGTCTAATCCGTGTTAGGTGGCGTTCACTGCTATACTGAAACGCAGTGAACGCCGCAGTGAACGACCGCTACAGTCGACAGATACTTTTCAACGGAATCGGCCAGGAAGGGCAGCGCCGCCTAGCAGCGGCGCGCGTCCTCGTTGTCGGCTGCGGCGCTTTGGGATCCGCGCAGGCTGAAGCGCTCGGTCGTGCCGGCGCCGGACGCCTGCGAATCGTCGATCGCGACTTCGTCGAGCCTTCAAACCTTCAGCGGCAGACGATGTTCACTGAGAGCGACGCCGAGAATCGTTTGCCGAAGGCGATCGCCGCCGCGAACCATCTTCGCGAAATCAACTCCGAAATCGAGATCGAGCCGCACGTCAGCGACGTCAATCATTCGAACGTCGAGCAGTTGATTGACGACTGTGACGTCGTCGTCGACGGGACTGACAACTTCGCCACGCGCTACCTGATCAACGACGCCTGCGTGAAGCACAACGTGAACTGGATCTACGGCGCGGCCGTCGGTTCGTACGGCGTCACGATGACCGTCCGCCCGCATCAAACGGCGTGTTTGCGTTGCCTGTTTGAGGATGCGCCGCCCGCAGCGAGTGCGCCAACGTGCGACACCGCCGGCGTGATCATGCCGATCATCAACATCGTCGCCGCCGTTCAGGTCAGCGAGGCGTTGAAACTTTTGGCGGGACACAGCGAAGCTCTGCACCGTTCGTTCATGCAGTTTGACGTCTGGAGAAATGAATGGCGGAAGATCGATCCCGGACCACCGCGTGACGATTGTCCGGCGTGTGGGCTGGGCCGCTACGAAACGCTTTCGGCCGTCTCGAACGAGACCGCTGCCGTGTTGTGTGGACGCGACGCGATCCAGATCTCGCCGTCACAACCCACGCGCGTCAACTTCGCTTCGCTCGCCGACCGGCTGCGTCGCGCTGGCGAAGTGAAGTTCAACGAGTATCTGCTGCGCTTCCGCACCGGAGATTTCGAGCTCACCGTTTTTAAAGACGCGCGCTCGATCATTCGCGGCACAAACGAGATCGCAACCGCTCGCTCGCTCTACGCCAAGTACATAGGAAACTGACCCAAAGATGATCCGAAAACCCAGGCACCTGATTGCCATCATCTCAATTCTTCTCTTATTCGTTGCATTCATCGGCGTCCAGGCAGGACAACCTGCGGTGTGGGAAACCAGCGGCCGCACGGAGCTTCTCAGAGGCGATGCGCGCGGCGTTTCGATCAGCGACACCGGCGTGCTGATGCTGTCGCCAAAACTCACCGAAGTCTTCAACACTCAACAGACGTACATCTGGTCCAGCACCGTCGACAGCCAGGGTAACGTGTTTCTCGGCACGGGCCATGACGGTAAAACGTTTCGCATCACGCCGAACGGCGCCGGCTCGCTGTTGTACGACGCAGCCGAGCTCGACGTCACTGCGCTCGCGATCGCACGCGACGGTGCAGTTTTTGTTGGAACGTCACCCGACGGAAAGGTGTATCGCGTCACGACTGACGGCAAGGCCGACGTCTATTTCGATCCGGGCGACAAGTACATCTGGTCGCTCGCGGTCATGAGCGATGGTTCGCTCGCGGTCGGAACAGGCGATAACGGCAAGCTCTATCGAGTGCGTGCCGCCGGGGCGAGCGCTGAGTCGTCGTTGTTGGTCAGTACGAATCAAACGCACGTGATCTCGCTCGCGGTAACGCCGCAAGGCGACCTGATCGCCGGCACTGACTCCGGCGGGCTCGTGTTGCGCGTCTCGCCCGAAGGAAAGACATTTGCACTGTTCGACACGCAGCTTCGCGAGATCCACGCACTCGCGCCCGCTGCCGACGGATCGATCTACGCGCTGGCGTTGAGTGACGCGGCTTCGAGCGCTCGCGTGCCGTCAACGCCGCCCGCGGCCACGCCACAACCTTCGGACCAGCCAACTGTCAGCACGTCCGTGACGATTACCGCCATCGACGAAACCGGCGCAGCGATGCAAGCACAGCCTGGTCCGGTTCGCAGCCGCAGTGACGTGTCGAGTGCTCGAAGCGCCGTGTTTCGCATACTTCCCGACGGCGCGACTGACGTCGTTTGGAGCTCAACAAGCGTGACCGCGTTCTCGATCGCGCCCGGGCTGCAACCCGGCAGCGTGCTCATCGGCACCGCCGACAAGGGGCGCATCTACTCCGTCACAAACGACGGGCGCGATACGTTGCTGTTGCAGTCACCCGAAGGACAGATCTCGTCGCTGCTAGTGAAGAACAATCAGATCTACGCAGCCGCCAGCAACCAGGGAAAACTGTTCCGCTTCGGTAACGACCTCGTCGCCGAAGGGACGTACGAGTCTCCGGTCAGGGACGCCAAACTGACGGCGTCATGGGGACGGATCTGGTGGCGTGGGGCGGGCGCTGTCGAGGTGCAAACGCGCAGCGGCAACGGCGAGCGGCCTGATGCGACGTGGAGCGAATGGAGCGCGCCGTACAAGAATCCCGACGGCAATCAGATCTTGAGCCCGCGCGCGCGTTTTATTCAATGGCGTGCAACGGTCCGGTCGGCGGCAGGTTCGTCAGCAGCAGCGTGGCTCGAAGACGTTAGCGTCGCATATCTGCCGCGCAATGTAGCGCCGGAAGTGATGGCGATCAGCGTGTTGCCGATCGGCGTCGGATTACAGCAGATCGCGCAGGTGGCCGTTGACCCGAATGTCGAATCGTCAGGGTTGGATCCGTCGTTGTTTGGTCCAGTGGCCCAGGTTCCGCCGCGCCGTTTCTACCAGCGCGGGGCGCGTTCGTTTCAGTGGCAGGCTGAAGATCGGAATGGCGACACGATCGAGTACGCCATCTACTATCGAGCGCTGAACGAACAGACCTTCCGCTTGTTGAAGGACAAGTTGCGCGACAACTTCTACACGATCGACGGGGCGACACTCGCCGATGGACGTTACGTCATCAAGGTCGTCGCTTCCGACGCGCCGGACAATCCGCCCGGACAGAAACTCAGCGGCGAGCGCTTGAGTGAACCCGTCGATATCGACAACACGCCGCCCGTCGTGAAAGCGGTGGGCCAGCCGCAGGTAACACGCGACTCGGTGCGCGTCGTTTTCAACGTCGACGATGCCACCGGGAAGGTGAGGAAAGCGGACATCAGCGTCGACGGCGCAGCGTGGTCGCCTGTATTTCCTGACGACGGCATTGCGGACAGTGGTGATGAGACATTTTCGGTCGATTTAGGGCCGTTTGCTCCCGGCGAACACACCATCTCGCTGCGTGCTTTCGACGGCAGCGGCAACGTTGGCACGCTCAGCGTGACGGTCAAGCGGTAGGATCTGAGATCTCAAATCTGAGTTCTCAGATCTGCACCTTATGGTGCGACACAACTCGAAACCGTGCGGATTTTCGTTCATATCTGCTAAACTTTTCGAGCAAAACGCGCTTCGCCGGGCGACACACGTTTTGGCACCTGTCTTGCAACCTCCCCAGTCGGCGCATCTCTTTCTCCCTCCCATGCGCGGGAACATTGCGTAGGGAGGCTTGACCTGATGATGAATAACCTGCTTCAAAAATTGATGGTGGTGGTGATGATGGGCGCGCTTTCGACCGGCGCCTTCGCCCAGGGCAAGGGCAAAGGAGACGACAAGCGTCCGCCGAAAGAACCCGTCAAAGTCATCGACGGAAAGGGCGGTAGCAATCGCCCGCCGCAACCGCCACCGAAGCCGCCGAAAGAGGATCGCGGCGGCAAAAAGAAACCTTAAAGGTCCCTTAAATTTTGACGATTTTGGAGGTTCGCGAGAGCGGCCTCTTTTTTATTGGCAGATGAGCATCGCCGCGAGCAGGGGAATTGTCAGTTCGTGATGGCCGGTGATGGAATAGCCGTGACCCGCGCCTTTCTCGGTCGGACGCCGCACGACGTTGGTGAGCGGGCGATAAGATTGAATGAAGTCGAAGTTGGCGGTCGTGATGTCGGAAAGGGGATGGCCCAGGTTGCGCACGAGCGTCACGCACTTCAAAAACACCTCGGGCAACACGACTGCCGATCCAACGTTGAGATAAACTCCGCCGCCATCCATCTGCCGCACTAACTCCGCGAGCAGTTTGAAATCCGTATGGGTGGCCGCGCCCAACGCGGCGCCGTCCGTTTGCGGATGAAAGTGCGCGATGTCGCCGCCGATTGTCACATGGGCCGTGAACGGGATCTTTGATTCGTACGTCGCGCAGAGAATAGAACGATCGCGGTTTTCCGGAACGCGCGCGACGAGTGCTCGGCCCACTGCCTCGCCAAGCCCGATTCCATCTCGCGCGGCCTCCTGAGCGGCGGTATTGAGCAGTTGTCCCGTCTCTTCCGCGCCGCCGAAAACACCTTCGGAGAGCGTTGCGTCGACGTCCTCGGAAGTCGAACCGATCATCGCGATTTCCGAGTCATGGACCAGCACCGATCCGTTCGACGCGATTGCTGAAACATAACCGCGCTTCGTCAGATCGATCAGGAGTGGCGCGAGCCCGGTTTTGACGACGTGGCCGCCGAGTCCCCAGATGATTGGCCTTTCTAACTCGCGCGCGCGCTGAATGCGAGTCGTCAGTTGGCGCAGGGACTGAACAGCCAGAACGTCCGGCAGCGCGGCGAGGAAGTCTTTCAGCGAAGCGTCGCTGGACGTTGGTCGTGCGAAATCGTCGACTGTGACCTTGCTTTTACGTGAGGCGAGTGGATACGTCTTTACTTTATCGAGATTCAGAGGTTGGTCGTCGTAAATTGATGGCAAGATGCCGCCGATTATACCGCGAGAGCCAGGCGTAGCAACGTCGAAAGGCGAGCGCGAGTCCGGTTATGACCAACACGGCGCCGCCGGTTGAAACCAGTCCGGCCACGGTTTGGCCCACCACGCCGAGCACCTCGCCGGTGTGCGCGAAACGAAGTATCGAGCGAAGCTGCCGGCCGCGTGTGTAGGACGAGAATGGTTCCCAGCGGACTACCTGTCCCGTCGCGCGATCCAGCACTAACTGCGCTCGTTTCTGTGGCTGACCGCCGGTTCCGCTATCGATATTGAAGGTGAGCCGTGCGGCGGATGAGGCGGGCAACTGCAAACTGATGCTCCGCCAATCGCCGACCTGTTGTTCAGCAACTGACCACGCCGCAGCAAGCCCGGTCGGTAGCTGCACGGACGGTGTGTTCTGTGGCTGTTGTTGATTAGCGCTCGCGCGTGGTGCGGGCGGCGTCTCGCCGACTATTCGATAGACGAGATTTCCGGCCCACGTGTACGAAATCACCACCGCCGAAATGACCACGATGAACAACGGTACGGCGGACCAGAACCCGATCGTGTTGTGCCAGTTGAAATCACGCGCTCGCGCCGGAAGCCCGCGCCGAAACCAGATGACGTTCTTCACCAGTTTCCAGTTCAAGCTCCTGGGCCACCACAGATAAAAACCGCTGATCACGAGAAACAGGAAGCCGACGTTGCACGCGCCGGTGATCGCGCGCGCGACATTGCGATTGTCGCCCTTCGCTCCGAGCCAGCGATGCCACTCCGTCACGCCGTGAAAGAAACTCCGCACCTTCTGCGAACCTTCGCCAAGCACCTGCCCTGAATACGGATTGACGAACAGGGAAGCAGCGTCACGTCCAAACGCGACTTCCGCGGGTGCCGCAGGATCTGACTTCAACGTGATTGCCGTCGCAGTTGCTTCGCGCACGGACGCGGCGTTCGCGATGATCGTGTCGACGGGCAGCCGTTGGGCGTCTGCCGGCGGCGTCGAGCGATAGCCGCGCGTGTCGGCCCATGAAGTGATCTGTTTTTCGTACGTCAACAGCACACCGGTCACGCACATGTTGAGGATTACGAGCCCCGCCAGCACGCCCACCGGCAGGTGACACCAAAAAATGATCGTGCGCAGTTGTTTCATCTCGGTCTAAACGTCGGCCCAACGCCGTAGCAGGTTGTGATAGAGCGAAGTCAGCTCGACGACTGAACGATGCTCCGGAACGTCGTCCATGAGCCGCTGAATCGCGACGTCGAGATCGAAGAGGATCGTGCGCTCCCCGTCGTCGCGCACCATGCTCTGAATCCAGAAAAATGACGCGAGCCGCACGCCGCGCGTCACCGGACGGACGTGATGGACGCTGCTCGCCGGATAAAGAATCATGTGGCCCGCCGGCAGCTTCACTGAATGGACGCCGTACGTGTCTTCGACGACTAGTTCGCCGCCGTCGTACTCGTCCGGGTTACTGAAAAACAACGTCGCCGAAAGATCCGTCCTGACGCGATGCGGCGTTCCCGTCACTTGCCGAATCGCATTGTCAACGTGGTTACCGAACGACTGCCCGTCCTGGTAACGATTGAACAAAGGCGGAAAGACTTTCAACGGCAACGCCGCCGACATGAACAGCGGATTGCGTTCGAGTGCGCCGAGAATCGCGTCGCCCAGTTGTTTCGCTTCGTCGAGGTTTTCTGGCAGTTGCAGGTTGTCTTTGGCGCGTGCCGACTGATGGCCGGCGGTGATGCGGCCGTCGACCCACTGGGCGGCTTCGAGCAGCTTGCGGCAGCTCGCCACCTGCTCGTTCGTCAGCACGTCTGGGACCTGGAGTAGCATTCTTAGAACCTGAAGCTGGCGCCGAGCATCGCCATTCGTCCCGGCCCAGGCACGACGTGGCCGCCGCCGAGCCGATCGAAGTAGAACTTGTCGGTCAGGTTGTAGATATTCAGCTTCAGGTCCATGTGCCTGGAGATCGGATACGAAGCCATGAGATCGAACGTCCAGTAGGCGTCGACCGCGCGCGAGTTGATGGTGTTTGCGAAACGGCGGTCGACGAAACGCGCGCCGCCGCCGAAGTTGAAACCGGAAGGCAGACTGTACGTGGTCCAAAGGTTGAACGAGTTCGGCGGCGTGTTGACGAGCTCTTTCCCGATCTCCGCCGGGTTGTTCGAATCGACCGTGGCGCTGTCGAGGAACGTGTAACCGGCCAGCACGCGCCACGATCGGCTAATGTTTCCCTCGACGCTCAACTCTACGCCGTTGACGCGTTGTTTGCCTTCGAGGACCTGTGCCGGATCGCCGGGCGAGATGCCCGCCGTGCGAGCGTTCAGTTTCTCAACGCGGAAAACAGCGCCGCTCAACAAGACGCGCCCGCTGAAGAAGTCCCACTTGCTTCCCGCTTCCAGTGTGTAAGTCTTTTCCGGATCAATGACGGTGTTGGCCGTGTTGTATGACAGTCCTTCCAGCGATGGATTGAGAGACGTGCCGTACGACGCGTAGACGGCGCCTTGCGGCAACGGCTTGAACACGGCGCCTGCACGCACGCTGAGCATGCGATCGACGCGCGATACGGGCGCGCCGGTGGTCGTGATGCCGTCAGCGTCGAAGCGGTCCCAACGCAGACCGCCGTTCAGTTCCCACTTGCTGCCGAGCTTTGCGGTGTCGAACGCGTAAAGCGCCTGCGAGTTTGCAGTGACGTCGCCGACGATGGCGCTTACCGTGATAGTGCCGGGGTAGACGTCGTCAGGATTAGGATTGAACAGCGTCGTCAGCATGTTCGGTGCCGTGCGCGTGTGACGGATGTTGGTCTCGCGCGTGATGTCTACGCCGGTGACGAGCGCGTGTTCGACGTCGGCGGTGGTGAAGCGCGCAATGAAGTCTGTCTGGTTGTCCCAGATCTTGTCGTCCGTCTGCCACGAACGCATCTCGCGATTGATGTCAGTCGAGTTATTGCTTGCGAATCGTGGCGGTGTGGCGATCGAATCGCGTGTGGAGTTCGCGAAACGAAGTTGGTTGCGCAGCGACAGGCCGTCGTTGAAATCGTGTTCGAACTTGAGGGTCGCGAGATCGGAGTTCAACTTCTCGAAGTCGCGATTTCGCAGGCCGTAGAACGTGGCGCGCGGCACGGGCGCGGGACGATCGCGATACTCGACGAGCACGTTGTTCGTTGCGGGCACCCACGGGATTCCATAGTCGGAGATATTGTTCTGTTTGAGTTTGTAATAGCTGACGGTGAAACGCGTCGGCTTGCCCATGCCCCACGTCAGCGACGGAGCGACGCCCCAGCGATCGAACTTCACAACATCGCGGCCCGCTACGCCGGAATGATGGGCCAGCAGGTTCATGCGAAGCGACAGCGTGTCGCCGATGGGAATGTTGACGTCGGCCGTTGCACGACGCGTGCGATCGGTTCCGAAGTCGAGTGTGCCGCCGAATGATCTTCTCAAGCCCGGTGTCTTGTTCATCAGGTTGATCGACCCGCCGGTCGATCCGCGTCCGGTGTACGCCGAGCCTGGTCCTTTCACGACGTCAACTTGTTCAAGATTGAACGGATCTCGCGACTGCGGGCTGAGATCGCGCACGCCGTCGACGAAGATGTCGTTGCGCGCGCTGAAGCCTCGCAGCGTCAGGTTGTCGCCGGCGGGATTGCCGCCTTCGCCTGCCGTGATCGTCAGGCCGGGAACGTTGCGCAGCACATCACGAAGGGTCGTCGCGCCCTGTTCCTCGATCACTTCTTTCGAGATGACGGTGATCGTCTGTGGCGTGTCGAGTAATGGTTGCGTGTACTTCGGTGACGAGACGATCGGTCTTGCATCGTCGCGAATCTCGACGGATTCGTCTGCGGCGTGGATCTCGAGGAGTGCTGTACGTTTGTCGGTAAAGCGATAAGTGATTCCGGTGCCGCGCAGCAGTTCACTCAATGCCTGCTCGACCGAAAAGCGTCCCTTCACGCCCGGGGAAGGGAGTGACCGCATCGCGTCGTTCGGGATCACGACCTGAATGTCAGCGATCTTTTGAAATTGCGTTAGGACGACTTCGAGTGAATCGGCAGCGATGTCGAACTGGATCTGTCGCTGCTGGACCTCGGCGACAGTGTCATCACGAAGTTTGCCGAGGACGAGGTTGTGACTTTTGGAGGGACAGTAAGCGACGAGGACTCCCATCGCGCAGGTGGCGACGATCCAACATCTTGGTCCGCGACGCTTAGGAGAGCGCTTTTTATGTTTGCGTAGTTCGGCCATGGCAGTTCCCCCGTGAAGGCGGCCGAAATTGAAATCCGATTTCAATTTCAGAGCAGGCAGAATAATAGACGAGCGAAGATAGGTCAAGCCTGAGGCGTAAGTTTTTTGCCGTTGCCGTTGCGGGAAGTGTGACCATTCAGCAGCGGACGCAGCACCTGGCCCGTGTGCGAACGCTTCGAACGTGCTACTTCTTCCGGCGTTCCCGTCGCCACCACGCGCCCGCCATGCTCGCCGCCTTCCGGTCCAAGATCGATGATGTAGTCGGCTGACTTGATCACGTCGAGGTTGTGTTCAATAACCAGAACCGTGTTGCCGAGCGATACGAGCCGTTGCAACACGTCGAGCAGTTTGTGAACGTCGGCGAAATGAAGTCCCGTTGTCGGTTCGTCGAGGATGTAGATCGTGCGGCCGGTCGCGCGTTTCGACAGCTCTTTCGCGAGCTTGATTCGTTGCGCTTCACCGCCGGAAAGCGTCGTCGCCGACTGGCCCAACTTAATGTAGCCGAGACCGACGTCGAGCAGCGTCTGAATCTTCTGGTTTATCTGAGGGATGTTTTCCAGTAACGGCGCGGCTTCTTCAACCGTCGTGTCGAGCAGGTCCGCGATCGACTTGCCTTTGTACTTCACCGCCAGCGTCTCGCGGTTGTAACGCGCGCCGCGGCACACGTCGCACAACACGTAGACGTCGGGAAGGAAGTTCATCTCGATGCGCTTCATGCCGTCGCCTTCGCACGCCTCGCACCGGCCGCCTTTGACGTTGAAAGAGAAGCGGCCCGGCTTGTAACCGCGCTCGCGCGACTCCGGCAGCATCGCATACAGCTCGCGCAACGGCGTGAACAATCCCGTGTAGGTCGCGGGGTTCGATCGCGGCGTGCGTCCGATGGGCGACTGGTCGATCTCGATCACCTTGTCGATGTGTTCGAGGCCCTCGATCGCCTTGTAAGGGCCAGGCTCCGCGTGCGAGCCGTAAAGATGTTGGGCCAGCGCGTAATAAAGAATGTCTTCGACGAGCGTCGACTTGCCCGATCCCGAAACACCGGTGACGACGGTCAACAAACCCAGCGGAAAACAGACATCGATCTCTTTCAGGTTATTCGCGTACGCGCCCTGGATGGTGAGACATTTTCCGTTCGGCTCTCGTCGCTGTGACGGAACTTCGATCTTGCGCGCACCGCGGATGTAGAGTCCGGTGATCGAATCGGGGTTCTCGGCGACGTCAGCAGCCGTGCCAAACGCGACGACTTTGCCGCCGTGTGCTCCCGCGCCCGGACCAAGGTCGACGACGTAATCAGCGCGCCGGATCGTTTCTTCATCGTGTTCGACGACGAGTACGGTGTTGCCGAGATCGCGCAGCGCCGACAGTGTCTCCAGCAGTTTTTGGTTATCTCGCGGGTGCAGGCCGATCGATGGCTCGTCGAGAACGTAAAGCACGCCGCGCAACTGCGAACCGATCTGCGTCGCAAGCCGGATGCGCTGGCCCTCGCCGCCGGAGAGCGTCGAAGAGGTCCGATCGAGCGTCAGGTAGCCGAGTCCGACCGTTTTCAGGAAACGGAGACGATTGACGATCTCGCGCAGTATCGGACCCGCAATCTGTTCCTCACGCGAATTCAACGAGACTTGTTCAAACGCCATGACAGCATCTTCGATCGGAAGCGCGGAGTATTCGGAGATGCCGCGGCCGCCTACCCGCACCGACAGTGAATCGGAGCGCAGGCGTTGACCCTTACACTCGCCACAGACAGTCGGCGAGACGAGATCCTCGAGCGCGACTCTGACTTTCTCATTTGGCGCTTCGTTCAGCCGGTCCTGTAACCAGGGCAGCGCGCCTTTCCACTCGTTCTGGTACGTGTAGAGCCCCTGGACGAACGTCAGTTTGCCCGTCAGGCCATTCAGAAAACCGTCACGGACTTCCTTCGGCAAGTCGGCGTACGGCGTCTTTGGATCGGCGCTGAAGTGTTTGCAGATCGCGAGCAGGGCGCTTCGTAAGTAAGCCGAGCCTTGTTTGTCGGCTGTGCCCATGTAACCGAGTCGTTCCGGCGTCTGCCACGGATCGGGAATCAACTTGAGCGAGTCGATCTCCATCACCGTTCCCAGACCGTGGCAGCGTTTGCACGCGCCGTATGCGGAGTTGAACGAGAACGAACGCGGCTCGAGCGGCGGGACGTTTATGCCGCAGTTCACGCACGCCATTCGTTCCGAATAGAGTTTCTCTTCGCCGTCGACGATCGAGATGAGCACCGCGCCGCTGGTCAACTTCAACGCGGTCCTAATCGAATCGGTCAACCGTTCGCGAATACCCTGTTTGATCAGCAGACGGTCGACGACGGCCTCGATGGTGTGATTCCGTCGTTTGTCGAGGCGGATCTCTTCGTCGAGTGAGAGCAGTTCGCCGTCGATGCGTGCGCGTAGAAAGCCGTCTTTTGCGAGTTTTTCCAGTTCTTTTTTGAACTCGCCTTTGCGGCCGCGCACCATCGGCGCGAGCACCATCACGCGTTCGCCTTCCGGCAACCCGAGCACGTTCTGGACGATCTGATCGACGCTTTGGCGAGTGATTGCCGCGCCGCAGACGTGACAGTGCGGGATTCCGACGGACGAAAACAGCAGACGCATGTAGTCGTAGATCTCCGTGACCGTCCCTACGGTCGAGCGCGGACTGCGCGAAACTGTCTTCTGTTCGATCGAGATCGCCGGCGAGAGGCCGTCTACCGAATCGACGTCGGGTTTCTCCAGTTGATCAAGAAATTGGCGGGCGTAAGCAGACAGAGATTCGACGTACCGGCGCTGTCCTTCGGCGTAAATCGTGTCGAAAGCGAGTGAGGATTTGCCGGAGCCCGACAACCCGGTAATCACTGTGAACTGATCGCGAGGGATGTCTACGTTGATGTTCTTGAGGTTGTGCTGGCGAGCCCCTCTAACACTGATGCGATCAATGGCCATAGTAAAAACCAGCCATTCTAGCGGACGGATCTTCGGGCGGCAAGCAGCCTGCGGTAGCCGAAAGATCCGTGGTTAGAAGTTGAATCGCGTGCCGACTTCGAATCTGCGTGGAGGTTGTGCGGAAGTGGCCTGGGCGAGGAATGGCGAGGTCTGTACGCCGTTGAAAACACCGAGGTTTGCGTGGTTCAGCAGGTTGAAGGCCTGGAGGTAGAACTCCAGCCGATATTTCTTCGTCGCGCCCATGGACATCGACGGCGGCGCGGCGCCGTCGCCTCCGCCGACGCGCACCATCCTGATCTGTGGCCCGCCGGTTTGCTGTTGTTCGGGCCCGAAATCCCGGCCCCAACTCAGGCGCGACCCGATCTCCCAGCGCGTCGCGCCGCGTTCGCTGTTGCGCCCGACTCCCGTCGGACGATCGTTGATGACAGTGTCGCCGTTGTCGTCGAAGCCGGTCGTGATGTTGTACGGCAGCGCCGAAGTGGCCTGGAAGATTGCCGAAGCCGCGAACCCCATCGGCAGCCGCTTGTTGACGAAGCCGGAAATCAGGTGGCGGAAGTCGGTGGACGCCGGTCCGCGGTCGGCGCGCAGGTTGAAGTTGTCGGAAGGCAAACTAAACGGGCTGTCCGCTTCGTTTCTGTTCTTCATCAGCAGGTAGTTAACGCTCCAGAAGAATCCCTGAACAAATTTCGCCGGACCGACATTGACCATCAATCGATGGCTCGACTGGTACGCCGACGACTCGATATTCGTGATGTTTCCCACCGTCGGATCGGGGCGTCCGAAGCCGGGTACGGGCGCGTTCAAGTTGCGGCCGTGCAGCAGGTGAACGCCGCGCTGGTACTGGTAGTTGCTCGTGAGCCGAAACAGCTTGAACGGGTTCGTCTCGACGCCCATCGACGCCTGAATGATGTATGGGATCTGGAGATTGGGATCCGTCTGAATGCGGCTGGGTGGAAGCAGTGTTTGCGTGCCTGAACTAAATGGATTCGGATAACCGGGATTGACGACGACGCGATCGCGTTGGCGTTCGCCGTCGACGCGCAGCGTTTGCTCGTACACCTGCGCCGCAAACCAGTCGTAAAAAATGCCTGCGCCGCCGCGAAGCGTGATCGAACCGTTCTTCTTCGGCGACCAGACGAAACCGAGCCGTGGCGCGAGGTTGAACTTGCCGGGAACGTGACTCTGCATTTCGTGACGCACGCCGTAACTCAGCGTCAGGTTCTTGCGCACGCGAAAGTCGTCCTGAACGTACCAACCGAACTGATACTGCGGATATTTCACGAACGGATCGCCGATGCGTTGACTGAACTGCGTCGGCAGTCCGGCTTCGAAGGCTTCCAGGTCCGCGAACTGAAACGTGCCGAGGCGATTTGTCGACTCGTCGCTGCGGTAACGTCCGGCTTCAAACTGCCCGCCGAAGCGCACGCCATGTTTTTCGAGCGCGTAGTCGATGTTGTCGGCAATCTCGAGATCGAACTGTTTCTTTCCCCCCGCTCGTTGCGCGCTGCCGTCGTTGAATGCGCCGGGGACGAGGACCGTCTGACCGATGCTGACGGAGCGCGATTCCGTTTCCAGCCAGCGTGCCTGCACGCGCAGTTCGTTGAAGAACTTCTTGCCGAACACTCCGGAATCCGCAAAGCGCGCGATGTACTCAGTCTGCTCCTGACCGTAACCGCGTGGCGGTAGATCGAAATCGCCGACGCCGAGATTGTTCTGCACGCCGGCGTTGCGCTGAAACTGAAGACGAGCGGTGTGTGTTTTGGTCAACACATGCTCGACGCGCGCGTCGATATTCAAACGTCGCGACGGCCGATAAGCGAGATCAGAAAACGTTCCGGTTGGCAGCGTGGCGAAGATCGGACGCGCGTCGAAAAAGAGCGAGCCGTCGACGTTCAGAAACAGCGAAGTGTGGTTCTTCCAGATTGGACCATCAAGCGAGAGACCGAACCGGCGTTGCTGCTCGGGACCGCGAAACGGCGCGAAGACCTGTCGTGCGTTCAGTGCTTCGTCGCGAAAACCGAAGTTGAACGAACCGTGCCACGAATTGACGCCGGGTTTGGTGATGATATCGACGAGGCCGAAGCCGGCATCGTGGTTCTCGGGTGCGTACGGGTTCAACCGGAAGCGAATCTCGCGGATCTGTGACTTCGGCGGAAGTTTGCCGCCGCGAAATCCGTTGACGCGAATCTGCGCGCCCGGCCCGGCGAGTTGGTTGATGGCGTTTTCAAACTCGTCGGGATCGTCAGGAAGCTGAGCGATCTGCTCGGCCGTCAGCACGTTGCTGAACGCCGCGCCGTTCGGGTTTGTGTTCCGCACCTGCGCGTCTTCCGCAACGTCGACGTCGACCTTGATCTCGTCGATTTCGAGCAGGATTTCTTTGCGGCTCAAACCGGATACGTCGACGTCAATAGCTTTGAAGCCTGCGGCTTCGATGTGAAGCTGATAAGGGCCGGGAGTTAATTTATTGAACCGAGCTTCACCTCGTTGGTTTGTCTGGGCCGTCGACTGGATCTTTCCATTTCTGATCAACTGGATCTGCGCTTTATTGACTAGGGCACCGGATGGATCTTTTATTATTAATTCGAGAGATCCACCGGTTTGGCCCAAACAAGCAACACAGATGACAAGGATGAAGAGAATAGGGCGCATCAGTGTTTCTCGAACTTGTCTGCCTTGAACTGCGGGTTGACCTGATACTTCGAGATCTCGAACTCTTCCGAAACCTCGCTCTCGGTAAGGAAAGTGAGCTTGTACGGCAGCATCAGGCCGTCGACCTTCTTGTGATCGCTGAGGCGAATAAAGAACTCGACCTCTTCGGGAACTGCCGGCGCTTCTGCCTGCATCTTCTTCTCAGCTTCTTCGCGAGCTTTCTTTACTTCTTCAGCGCTACCAGGAGCACCACCCTGCCGCGTCATGGTCATGATTCGTGGCTTTGGTCCACGATAACTCAGTAACAACGGAAGGTGCGTCGTCTTGTCGAAAAAGATTCGCGCACTGAACTTGTCCGGTCCAGTCACGTCGACGACGTCGGCCTGCGCATCTTCCACTTCGGATTCGCCGGCGTACTTGTATTCGACCGCAAGGGAAGATGGCGCTGTCAGTATCATCGCGAGCAGATAGCGCGAAAACTCCGCCTGAAAGATGCGACGCTGCGCGGCCTCGATCTGTTCGGGCGTAGCCTGTGCGCCGCCTGGTCCACCGCCCATCCTGAAAACCATGTTTCCGCCGCCGCTCGATCCACTCCATGCCCGCTCTCCGTTCAGCCCGCGCGTGTTGACGAAGGACGTGCTCATGCCGCCCATGCTCATCGCGTCTTCCACCAGGTACTTGTTGGGTAACTGAATGCTGATCTCGCGATCGCCGGCCATCTGCCGGTCGCCTAACACTCGACGATACTTTCCGTCGATGTGCAGGGTCTCCACCTTTTGCAGACGATCGCCGCCGATCGCTTCGCGTGCTTGTTTGAGAACTTCTTCGGCGCGCGAGTCGGCGAATGCGCTGGCAGCGAATAATAGAGACAGGAGTAGAAGGGGAATTAGTTTCTTCATGCTTCGTATTCACATGAGGACTCGGGAAAGTTCCATTAAAAATGATCCGTGTTAAACTTCAATCACCGTGAACCTTCCCAATTCGTTAACGCTCTTGAGGATCTTCATCGTTCCGCTTCTCGTGGTGGTCCTGCTGACACCGTTTTCGGAGAACTGGTTCGGCGTGCCACGACACGTGTTGGGCGTGGTGATGTTTCTCGGTGCGGCGTTGACAGATTATCTCGATGGACGGCTGGCGCGCAGCCGCGGTCAGGTGACGCGTCTCGGTCAACTACTCGATCCGATCGCCGACAAACTCCTCATCTCAGCGGCGCTCATCTCGCTCGTCGAGAACCAACTGGCGCCGGCCTGGGCCGTCGTGATCATCATCGGACGCGAGTTTGCGGTAACGGGGTTGAGATCAATCGCGGCAGTGGAAGGCATCGTGATCTCGGCGTCGAGGATGGGGAAGTTCAAGATGTTGGCCCAGGTAGTGACGGTGGCGCTGTTGATCGTATCGAGCGTCGGTGGAAGGCCGCCGGTCGCGAACTTCGGACGGCCGTTTCCGGCAATCGAGTTTTGGTCAGTGCCGGAGTTGCGCACGGCGTGGCACGACCTGGTTACTGGCGGACCGATGACGGGCAACGATTGGCAGGTGCTTCTTTATACGGCGGGAAGGGCGATGCTGTGGCTCGTGGTTATCTCCGCCTGCACCTCGATGTACGGCTATTTCAGTTCCTTTTACCGCGGATTCACTGGACGCGACGCAGCCAAGGTTAGCCACAAAAAGGCACAAAAGACACAAACAGTCGAGCCTTAATCGCCCGCGTGTTTGTGCCTTTTTGCGTTTTGTGCCTTTTTGCGTCCTGTTTTGTGCTTTTTGTGGTTACGTGGTTACTGAATTTCCACCCAGTCGCCGGCGTGTACTTCGCTGGCGACTCGCGTGATGATGGCCGTCGCCGTCCTCGACTGAACGTCGATAATCACCATCTCGCCGACGATCTTCCGCGGCATCTCCGGGCGAGCCTTTTTGACTTCTCGTGACGTGATTGGCCGGTATCGATAGCGGCCGTTCGCGTTTACAAATGCCGTTTCGTCCTTCGCGCGCGAGCCCTGGATCGAAATGCCGCCGCCTCGAAAACGATCGCTCTGAAAGCCGGTCGCACGATTCCGCGCCAGTTCCTCGTTGTCGACGCGAGTGATGTTTCCGGTGCCCAGCGGACGGTAGATCGTCAGGTAGTCGCCGGCTTTGACACTGTCCTCGCCGCCGAGGTCGATATAGACGACGTCGTTTCTAGTAAGCAACTCGCGGTTGTCTCGCGCCATCATCAATCTACCGACTTGCTTACCACTCGGATCGGCAAAACGATCGAGGTTCGCTTCAGGGCGCTGGACTGGAGACTCGCGAACTGGAACGTCGACGATAAGGTCGCCGAGCAGTGCCATGTCGCAGGTAAACGTGATTTTTGCGGCGGAGGTCTCTTCCCGGACTTTGAAGACCTGCAATTGGCCGATATCCTGAACGTAAGTCCCTAAAAACCCGACTTTTTCGCGGTGGACGCCCTTGACGTCTCCGCGCGGCCGGATGATTTGGAAGGTTTGGCCTTCTTTAATGCCCTGGCGAGATCCGGCGTTCAGGTAGACGATATCGCCGTCGGAATAGGTGCGTTGCTCCTGTTCTTCTTCGGCGCCGACGATTTCGGGAGTATGGCCGAACCGCTGGTAGCGGATGTGTCCGGCGCAGGTAATCGTTGTTTCAACGGCGACGCGAGCCGGTTGGGCGGCAGTTGGCAAGATCATTGTGGGCGTTGGGGCGGGAGTTTGGGCGTTTCCCGTGAAGGTAAATGCGAATACGCAGGCCAGCGAGAGCAGCAGTGCTTTCATTTTTAGTCTCCTAAAATGGTCTAAGGATGGGGCGAATTGATGCGAGTGAGGTGGGTTGAGTGTAACACGGATGACGCGGATTGTGGCCACTTATCCGCAAGTGTCACCGCTACTTGCGTTTTTGAAAGTCGCTTGGTAGTATCCGCATTTTGTCGGAATGTCGCTATTAACACTCTATAGCGAGCCGGCGTAGCTCAGTTGGTAGAGCATCTGATTTGTAATCAGAGGGTCGGGGGTTCAAGTCCCTTCGCCGGCTCCACGGCAGACTAAAAAAGGTTGCAGGGGTGGTCGAGTGGTTAATGGCACCGGGCTGTAAACCCGGCGGGCTCACGCCCTACGTAGGTTCGAATCCTACCCCCTGCACCAGTTGAGATCTCAGATATGAGATCTCAGATCTCAAAGCGGGTGTAGCTCAGTTGGTAGAGCATCAGCCTTCCAAGCTGAGGGTCGCGAGTTCGAATCTCGTCGCCCGCTCCAGTTATTTTGACGCTTTGGGATTCGTGCCCGCGTAGCTCAGGGGTAGAGCGCCTCCTTGGTAAGGAGGAGGTCATGAGTTCAAATCTCATCGCGGGCTCCATCTGAGATCTAACATCTCAGATTTGAGATCACAGAAAGAGGCAGAGGCGAAAAGATGTCGAAGGAAAAATTTGACCGTTCGAAGCCGCACGTGAACATCGGGACGATCGGGCACGTGGACCACGGGAAGACGACGCTGACGGCGGCGATCACGAAAGTTTTGGCGAAGCACAATCCGAAGGTGCAGTTTGTGGCTTTTGACCAGATCGACAAGGCGCCGGAAGAGAAGGCGCGCGGCATC
>DASURS010000038.1:0-3266 GCA_036279935.1 Pyrinomonadaceae bacterium | reverse complement strand
AAGTGATCATTTTTTTGCCACAAGAGGCACAAAAAACACAAAAGGCACAAAAGGGTTTTTCTCAGGCCAGTCCCGCAACCCATCACTAAATGGCAGCGCCTGTTGCTAAACGCCGAACCCTGTTTACTGAGTTTCTTTCTGGCTTTTGTGCCTTTTGTGGCTTTTGTGCCTCTTGTGGTTAAAGTGCGGAGGCAATCACACGCGCGAGGCGTTCGCTCTCGCGTTTCGCGGCAGCGCGCGTTTCCTCGCTCGGCGATTGTTCCGCGTGATACAGGGGATGGTAAGTTATAACAACTTTCCCTGTGCGAGGAAAACGCCACCCACGCGGCCAGATCTGATTTCCGCCTTTAATCGTCACCGGCAGGATGGGAACGCCGGCTTCCAGCGCGAGACGCACGGCGCCGGCTTTGAACCGTTCCAGTTCACCGCTCGGCGCGCTGCGGCCGCCTTCGGGGAATATGACAACCGCGCCGCCGGAGCGCAGCCACTGAAGCGAACGCCGAATCGGCGCCGGATCGCTTCCTTCGAGCGCGAGAGGCCACGCGCCGAACCACGCGAGGCACGGACCGACGACGGGCCATTTGAATGCGGCGCTCCACGCGAGATAGCGAGTCGGCCGTTTGATCTTCAGCGACAGCCAGAACGGATCGAAGTAGGTCTGATGATTGGCGGCGACGATCAGTCCGCCGTCAGCGGGAATGTTCTCAACTCCGCGAAACTCAATCTTCCAAAAGACGCGGCTCACGCCACCGACGACGGGCCTGATGATGTCGAGCGCCCACTGCGGAAACATCGGGCCGATCGACTTCGCCCCGTTCTTATTCTCGGAAGATAGAGTCATTTTCCATTGGTCATTGGTCATTTTTCATTCATTTGCGCTTCGAGCCAGGCGGTTGATTTCAAATGGCAAATGAGAAACGTCAAATGACCGATGACAAATGCTCCCCATCTTACAACGGCCATTCCTTATCGATGAACTCGACGTGAAGCCTAGCGATCCCATCCGCGCCGATATGACGCGAACGAACCGCGGCGTGCACGGTGATGCCGTACTGATCGCTCGTCAGGCGAATGAAGCGCCCCTGTTGAATATCGAGCGTGGTAAACAGCCTCGCGCCGTGCGCGCTGATGTCCTCTGTCACGGTTTGTTCCGTTTCGACCACAACCCCGCTTTGATTGACGATTTCGAGCCGCATGTCGAGTGCGATAGTGTGACGCGTCTCGACTCGCTGGTCCGCGGATGACGCTGCGGGTTTCACCAGCTCTTCGACTTCGTACAGCGCGTCAAACACGCTCGTCCTAACCTCGTAACGTTTCCATGGCTCTTTCAGGTAACTGTCCGGCGGCCGCTTGCCGATGAAGGCGACGCCGACGATAAAGCCGATTCCGGTGGCAGCAAAGTCAGTCTTAACGTGTCTCACGATGGCCCAAACGCGGTACTGATCCTCGACGTGATCGAACACGCGCAACTGGCGCGGCATCGGGATCGTCATGTGCAGCAAGCGTCCCTTTTCAGTGGGCCTGCGGAGCGTGAAGCCGGCGCCAAAAGGCGTCACGTTCATCAATCGCGTCATCTCGGTCCACTCGTAATCAAGCGTCTCGCGACAGCGCACGCGGACCGGCAATTGGAGGGCCAGTCGGTCGCGAATTCGTTTCCAGTTTCGTTGTTCGCTCATGGACGCTAGTTGAGGTCGCCACGAGGCCAAAAGCTGTTGATTTTATTAGAGTTTTCGGTGGTTCCCCGGTTGCCAAAAGGCCATCAAAAAGGCTAAAATGCAGGCCACTTGAATGTTGAAGTACCACCTCGTTTTTCTGTTCAAAAAAGAATCGCCAACCCAACCTTAGTATCTCTTTCAGTGGGGATCGAACTGTGTTGGCGACGCGGATTGTACTTGAAAGGTCTGTAGATGGAAACAACTTCCGAACGCAACCATATAAACATCGAAGACGAGATGCGGCGGTCGTATCTCGACTATGCGATGTCGGTGATCATCGGCCGCGCGCTGCCCGACGTGCGCGACGGTCTGAAGCCCGTACACCGGCGTGTGTTGTGGGCCATGCACGAGCTCGGCAATACGTATAACAAGGCGTACAAGAAGAGCGCGCGCATCGTCGGCGACGTCATCGGTAAGTATCACCCGCACGGCGACATGCCGGTGTACGACACGATTGTGCGCCTGGCCCAGGACTTCTCGATGCGCTATCCGCTCGTCGATGGCCAGGGCAACTTCGGCTCGATCGACGGCGACGCCGCGGCTGCGATGCGTTACACCGAAGTCCGCATGGCGCGACTCGCGAACGAGATCCTCGCCGACATCGAAAAAGAGACAGTTGCGTTTCAACCTAACTACGACGAGTCGCTGAGTGAACCAACAGTTCTGCCGACGCGCGTTCCGAACCTGCTGATCAACGGTTCCGACGGTATCGCCGTCGGTATGGCGACGAAAATCCCGCCACACAACCTGACCGAGATCATCGACGCGACGATCGCCTTAGTGCGCGATCCCGAGACGAGCCTGCAGGACCTCGCGAAGATCGTCACCGGTCCGGACTTTCCGACCGGCGGGTTTATCTACGGCCGCGCGGAGATCAAAAAAGCGTACGAAGAAGGTCGAGGCGTGTTGCAGTTGCGCGCACGCGCGGGCATCGATCGCATCGGACGCGGCGCGCAGGAACGCGACGCGATCGTGATCACCGAGATTCCGTTTCAGGTCAACAAGGCGCGTCTGATCGAACGCATCGCCGAGTTGATCAACGAGAAGAAGATCGACGGCATTTCCGATCTGCGCGATGAGTCGGACCGCACGGGAATGCGCATCGTTGCCGAACTGAAACGCGATGCGGTGCCGCAGGTCGTGCTGAACAAGCTCTACAAACTCACGCCTATGCAGTCGTCGTTCGGCGTCATCAATCTGGCGATCGTCAACGGGCAGCCGCGTGTTCTGAACCTCAAGGAGATGCTCGAAGCGTTTATCGAGTTTCGGCGCGAGGTGGTGCGCAAACGCACCGAATACGAGCTTCGCAAAGCGCGCGCGCGGGCGCACATTCTCGAAGGGCTCACTAAAGCTATCGACGCGCTCGACTACATCGTCACGCTCATTCGCAATTCGCGCTCGGTGGACGAAGCGCGCATGTGGCTGACGGCGAATCTGAAGACCACGAGCGAGGTCAAGACGTGGAAAGGCATTCCGTCTGACGTTCAGTTCAAGACTTACATGGCGCGGCTGACGAAGACGATGGAGAGTCTCGCGTTTTCCGAAATTCAG
>DASURS010000037.1:0-12223 GCA_036279935.1 Pyrinomonadaceae bacterium | reverse complement strand
TCCTGCAAGCATTCAACGCGATGACCCTTGGCGATCCCAGCACTGCCATGTCCATCGTGCCGGATGACTCCACCGACTATCTGGGTTACTAAGCAGTATTCGTGCCCCCGATACAGTCCCCCAACTGCTTATCAAAGGATAGACGCCATGTTCGCGAGCACACGCTCCTTATCGACGCACCGCGCCCCGCAGTTATCGCCGGTGTACGTTAAGCCGCTGGCAAACAGCGAGCAATCGGAAGTGCTGCAGTTCCTGTCGCAGCGCCCGATTCATACGGTTTCGATGATGAGTTTGATTCAGGACAACGGGCTCGAGAATCCTTTCAACCGCGGCACGTTCTACGGCTGCCGCGATTCGAGAGGCCAGCTCGAAGGCGTCGCCCTCGTCGGTCACGCAACGTTGCTGGAGACCGTGTCCGACCGCGCGCTGGCGTTGCTGGCGCAAGTGGCCCAGCAGTGTCCGAACACCCATATGATCATGGGCGAGAAAGAAAGAGTCGACGACTTCTGGGTGCATTACGCGAGCGCCGGCCGGCATCAACGCCTGGTCTGTCGCGAATGGTTATTTGAATTGAACTGGCCCAACGCGCCGCGTGCCGTGGTCTCAGACCTTCGCCCAGCGACGCCGGCAGAGTTGGACCTCGTCATGCCCGTGCAGGCCGAGCTCGCTTTTGCGGAAAGCGGCGTCAATCCGTTGCACGTCGATCCGCAAGGCTTCCGCCAGCGGTGCCTGCGCAGAATTGAACAGGAACGAACCTGGGTGGTTGTCAAAGACGACAGCCTGATCTTTAAAGCCGACGTCATCTCCAGACATTCGGCAGTCGTGTATCTGGAAGGAATCTGGTTACGCGAGGATCAGCGAAGCAACGGCAGCGGCGTTCAGTTCGTGAACGAGCTGACGCACAAACTCTGCGAAGAAGCGAAGTCTATTTGCCTCCTCGTCAACGAAAACAACCGGCGCGCGCAAAGCTTCTACCGGAAGTGCGGCTTCCGCTTCCGCGCGACTTACGAGACCATCTTCCTCCCAAGGAAGGAGTTTCCGCGTAACTAAATTTGAAGCCTGATCCCCCGATCTGCCGCGATGAAAGGCAAACGTGACCTCACCCGTGTTTTTGATTTGTCCAGATGTCCGACCCCGGCACCAAAAGATCCAAATTCTTCGGGCCATTCCTCTGGTTAGTAACCGGCGCGGGTAGCGTCGCGTTCCTTTATTCCCTCTCGCAACTCAAATCGGCCCAGTTCGACTCCCGGTTCGCGATACTCGTCGGGATGACACTGTTGCTCGCTTCCCGCATCACCGTTCCGATTCCGCGTCTGAGCTCGCAGATCTCGGTCTCGGATACTTTTGTGTTCCTGCTGCTGCTGCTCTACGGCGGCGCGGCCGCGATCATCGTCGGCGCAGTTGAAGCGACACTGTCATCGGTCAGGTTTTCGCGGAACCCGCGGATCGTCGCGTTCAACTTCGGCTCCGCGGCGATCTCGATCCTGATCACCAGCAGCGTGATCAACGCGATCTTCGGCGACGTCGTCGTGCTGCGTGCGGATCCCATCAGCACTGCCTTTGCCGCCGCAATCTGTACGATGGCGCTGGTCCACTACGCCACTAACTCAGGCCTCGTCGCGATTGCCGGCGCACTCAAAACCAACCAGCCGATCTGGCAGACGTGGCGCAAGCATTACCTCTGGACGTCCATCACTTACTTCTCGGGCGCCATCGCCGCCGGCGTGATCGCCGCGCTCGTCTATTTCATCGGGACGTACGCCTTCGTCATCACGCTTCCGATCATCGCCATCGTCTTCATCACCTATCGCACTTATCTCAAGAACGTCGAGACCTCCGCGGAGCAGGCGGCGCAGGCTGAAAAGCACGTCAAGGAACTGTCGCACTACATCACTGAGCAGGAACGCATCCGCGAACAATTCTCGCAAATGGAAAAACTGTCCGCACTCGGCGAGCTGGCGTCCGGAGTCGCCCACGACTTCAACAACACTCTCGCCGGCATTCTCGGACGCGCGCAACTGCTGCAACGAACCGACGATCCCGAGAAGATCAAGCGAGGCCTCGACATCATCATTAAGACCGCGGAAGACGGCGCGAAGACCGTCAAACGCATTCAGGATTTCGCGCGCCAGCGACGCGATCACGATTTCGAGCTCGTTTCGATCGACCACATCCTGATGGACGCCAGCGAGATCACTCGCCCGCGTTGGAAGAACTGCGCCGAGGCGTCGAACATCCACATCACTGTCGATCTGCAAATCGGCTCGAACGCGATGGTGATGGGCGACGATTCCGAGCTGCGCGAAGTGCTCGTCAACATGGTCTTCAACGCCATCGACGCGATGCCCGAGGGCGGCACGCTCACGTTATCGAGTCGGACCGACGGGCAGTCGGTGATCATCAAGGTCATCGACACCGGCGTCGGCATGTATCCCGACGTGCGCTCACGCATTTTCGATCCGTTCTTCACGACGAAAGGCAAAGCGGGGCTCGGACTCGGTCTCGCCGTCAGCTTCGGAATCATCAGACGACACGGTGGAAACATCGAGGTCGAGTCGCAATACGGAAGCGGGTCTGAGTTTCGGATCACACTTCCGGTGGCGACCATCGCGGAGAGCAGTCCGGCGATCGAGTTGGCGGAACCGGCGCCGGCGGTCTCGACGACGGGCGACGTTTTGCCGGCACAGAATGTGCACCCGCGATTACTCGTCGTCGACGACGAGGACTTCGTGCGCGATCTGCTGAAAGAGATGCTCGAATGCGAAAACTGTGACGTCCAACTGGCGTCGAGCGGCAACGAGGCTCTGAAGATGTTTCAGGAGTGTAAGTTCGACGCCGTCTGCACCGACGTCGGCATGCCGGGAATGAGTGGCTGGGAGCTGGCGCGTGAAATTCGCCAGTTGGACCAGCGGATTCCGATCGCCGTCATCACGGGTTGGGGAGAGGCGGTCGGATCCAACGAGCAGAAGGCCGCCGGTGTCGACTGGGTGATCGCAAAGCCGTTCACGACCGAGCGCGTCGCCGAGCTCGTACGCGACATCGCCCTCAAACGCGAATCGCTGAAAGCAAAATCCTTCTCGATCGTCGCCGCATAAACAGTTCGCCTACCGAACGGGCGTTTCGTTGCGCGCGAGCGCTCTGCGGACGCTCTCTTCCACCACTTCCAAACGAAACGGCTTCAACAGGTAATCGCACGCGCCGTGGCGCATCAGGCTTTGCGCCTGCCCCTGATCGCTGAGTCCGGAAACGACGATCACCGGCGTCTCCGGGTAAAGCTTCACGACTCGATTGAGCAGGTCCAATCCACTCAGGCCCGGCATCGAAACGTCCGTCAACACCAGGTCGAACGCCTGCGCTTCCAACATCGCGAGCGCTGCTTCAGCGGTGTCCGCCGCATGACACGTGTGGTCCTGCGACAGCAACTCACAGAGGGTTTCACGGATTATGTCGTCGTCGTCGACGACCAGGATCTCAGCCATGATGGTCCTCCCACATTACTCATCAAAGGGTCTCCCCTGGGCCGAGCTTTGATTCGAGAGTCTGCCTTTGAACGTTGCGTGTGAGGATGTTCCGTGAGGGCCGGGTGAATCATAGCACGTTCGGTGAAGGTCGCAGACGAAAGTTTCGATGGGTAATGTGGAGTCGAAAAAGAATAACCGCAGAGTCGCAGAGGAACGCAGAGATACGCAGAGTTGGAATTAGGCACCACCAAGTTTCAGGTTCAGTTTGGTGTGTTATCCTGTTCACGCGGAGAGCTCGGCGATGTCAGCAAACACTCTGAAAGCGACTGTGGAGTTTGTCAGTGACGACTTGTTTGTCGGTACAAGCCCATCAGGTCATGCGATGGTGCTCGACACGGACAAGGAGCGTTCGTCGGCGCCTTCACCCGTCGAGCTGCTGATGCTGGCGCTGGGGTCGTGTACGGCGACAGACGTCGCGAGCATACTCGTGAAGAAGCGGCAACGTGTGACGCGCTACGTCATCGAAGTCACCGGCGAGCGGCGCGAGGAATTTCCGCGGAAGTTCACGTGGATGAAGGTGCATCACATCCTGACTGGCCGCGGCCTTTCGTCAACGGCAGTGGCGCACGCGATCGAGCTTTCGGATACGAAGTATTGCAGCGTTGCGGCTTCGCTGCGCCCCGGCGTGGAAATCCAATCCAGCTTCGAAATCATCGAAGACACATCCGATCCGGCAGGGGGGAAATAAAGTAAGTGTTATTTAGAACTGCTGTCCTTCTTGTTTTCATAATTCCTTTTACCAGTGTTCACGCAGCCGATCGCGGTTTAAATCCACGGGCAAAGCAATCAGCGAGTGAGGCGACGCTGTCGTCAGTCAGGCGTAGCGATGCTTCGAGCCGCGACGCAAATGGAAACCTGCAGAAGCTTCCGCCCGCGGAGCACATGCGGCGCGCCGCCATTTACCTGAGCGTCCGCGCCTTCGCCGAAGCGCGCGCTCACTGGCAGACGCTGGTCGACAACTACCCTGACGACCCGCGCGTCCCTGAAGCGCTGCTCGGCATCGGCCGCTCGTACTTCCTCAGCAAAGTCTACGAAGACGGATACACGGTCTTTAACGAGATCGCCCGGAAATATAGCGCGACTAAAGAAGGACGCGAGGCGTTGAACTTCAGCGCCGCGTCGCTGCTTCGCATGGGCCGCTTTTCGGAATCAGCCGCGCGGTACATGGAGTACGTCGAACGCTTCCCGACGGGCGAACGGATCGACACCGCGCACTTGAACGTCATCGACACGCTTCGCGAAGCTAACCGCCCATCCGAAGCACTCGCGTGGGTCGCGAAGACGCGACAACGTTTCGCCGGCACGGCCGTTGAAACGAACGCCATCTTCGCTGCACTGCGACTCCACATCGCGGAAGGCAATTGGGCCGATGCGGTGCGCACCGCCGAAGAACTATCGAAACGATCGTTCTCGAAAGCCGTCGACACGTCGCGCGCCGAAGTCGCTTATCTCTACGCGTTCAGTCTCGAACACGCCGGCAGAAAAGATGAAGCGTTCAACGCGTATCTCGCGATTCCCGACGGCGTCGATTCGTACTACGGCTGGCAGGCGTCGCGCCGGCTCGAAGCACTTGCCGGTAAACAGCGAGCGGAGATCGTTGCCGCTCGTGAAAGCCAGGTGCGCAACGCGATCGCAAACGTCGCCCTTTCGTATCCCGCGCCGTATCGGACGTCGATACTGAGCGCTGCGAAAGCGCGCAAGCTCGATCCACGATTCATTCTCGCGTTGATTAAACAGGAGAGCGTCTTCAAGCCGATGGCGAAATCGCCGGCCGGCGCTCGCGGCTTGTTGCAACTCACGGTTGATGCGGCGCAGAAGTATGGTCCAGGCGCCGGAATGCGCTCGGTGAGTGAGAGCCAGCTTTATCAACCCGAAACGTCGATTACGGTCGGCGCTGAATACATCGAATATCTGAGCGGGCTGTTTCCGAAGATGCTCGAGCCGATCGCGGCTTCGTACAACGGCGGTGAAGACAACGTCGCGCGCTGGTTGAAGCGATCGAAGCAGAACGATCCGGGAGTGTTCACGGCGGAAGTCGGGTTTGACGAGACAAAAGGCTACGTCCAGAAAGTGATGTCAAACTATCGCGTCTATCGTGAGCTCTACACGCCGGAGCTGGTCCGCAAATAAATTATCTCAGGCAACAGTATTCATACCTGATCGTCACTTCAGCCGCAGGCCGCGACTCGAGGTCCATGTCGATCCAATCGACGTCGTGGTGAATGGACCGTCCGATGCCTGTTGCCGCGTCCTCTCGCGATCGCGATTTCGCTGACGGCGCGCGTGACTCGGCACGCGACTCCCCACGCGACTCCCCAGTCGACTCCATGGCCGCCGCCTGCCCTTCATCGCGCGAGCTCGGATAGCGTGGCGTCACCGGCACGACGACGCGACGCCGTTCGCGAAAGAAAACCGCCGAGATCACTCCGATGTTCGCCCCGCTTCCGCGTTTAGCGGCGTAGGAGTCGCGTTCGGTCGTGAAATAAAACCTTCGCGCCCGCTCGGAACTCATTTGCCAGCCGCTAATGGTGATCGTCTCGTACGGCTCGATGACCCACTTGCTCGCATCCCATGCTGACGTCCGGCTGGCGTCAACCGTGTTCAGTCCATCGACGAAGAGCGCGACCGCCACCCGGTTTCCGGAAGGATTTCTGATTCGCAGCTCGTACTCGGCGCCCCGAAGTGCCTGGACGAAGGTCGCGCCACGAGAGTAGTACTCGGTGAGTGGCCGTCCATCGACCATTACGTCGAGATCGAACCCGGGCGTCGGACGGACGACACGCTTTCCGGGGACGACGGTCGTCGTTGATTCCTGCGCCTCGGCCTTTCCGCCACCACGCAAAAGCCCGGCGACGCCAGTTCCCAACACTAAAGCCAGAGCAAATACCAGCACCGCCACCAGCGAACGTACTCGACTCATCAGATCCTCCTCCTCGAACCGAACTGCGGGCCAATGCTGGAACGTTTTCGAGACCTTTTCTTGCACGATCCTGAGATTTGTAAGAGGTTTCTCACATTAACGGGACACATTCGAAGCCCTTTTTGGGTTGAGTAAACGCCGAGGGAACGCTACAATTGCCCAGCCAATCCGGGATGAAACAAACTAAAATCGTCATAGCTGTTCCCACTAAGTAGAGGGCTTAGGAGAAACTGATGGAGTATGCTCTGACCGCAACCAAATCCGAGGCGCGTGCGGGGTCCTATTACGACCGAATCGCCCGGTTTTACGACCTGACTTTCAAAGTCAATGGTTACGGCCGCTCGTTGGATCAATATTTTCGAACCCATCCGCTGCCTGTTTCGCGCGGCAGTCGCATCCTCGATGCAGGCTGCGGCACAGGGCTCCTGACGATGGCGCTGTTGCGGTCGATTCGGTTCCCTGTTTCCATCACAGCGCTGGATTTGTCGTCGACGTCGGTCGCGGCTGCGCGCAAGGCGCTCTACTACAGTGACGGCCGCAAACGCGACGTCACGTTTGCCCAGGGCAACCTCTTATGTCTGCCGTTTGCCGATGAGTCGCTGGATATGGTGGTGACTTCAGGCGCGCTCGAGTATGTGCCGCTGGCCGACGGGCTCAACGAGCTGGCGAGGGTGATCGTGCCCGGCGGTCACTTGCTGCACCTTCCCGTCCATCCCGGAATCGCAGGAAAGTTTCTCGAAATCTTATTCCGCTTCAAGAGCCATCCGCCGAAGGACGTGATCAGCCAAACGGAGCACCACTTCCGCATCGTCCATCAATACCGCTTCCCACCGCAGCAGGCGATCGGTTGGAGCAAGACGGCGATCCTGGCCCAGAAAGTGTAGGCATTTTCCGTTTGTCATTTTCCATTTCTCATTTCTCATCTGTCTTGCCAACCGACAATGGCAAATGAAAAACGGAAAATGACAAACGGAAAATAACTACTTCACAGGCGCCAGCCGCATGATCCGATCATCGTCGCTAGCTGCTCTGCCGCGTCCGTCTCTGTTCGAAGTCGAGAAATAGAGAAAGCCGTCCGGGCCTTCGGCGACGTCGCGGATGCGACCGTAATCCTTGATCAGATCCTCCTGGCTCACGACGCGACGGCCATCCAACACGACTCGGATCAACCGCTCACCGCGCAAACATCCAAAAAAGAAGTTTCCCTTGAACTGCGGCAACGCCGAGCCGCGATAGAACGCGCCGCTCGCCGGCGCGCACGCAGGCGTGTATTCGAGCAACGGAGACTCGAGCCCCGCGCGCGTCTCTTTGTGATGAATAGTGGGCCAGCCGTAGTTCTTCCCTTTCTCGACGATGTTGACTTCGTCGCCGCCCGGCGGACCGTCAAAGTTGCTCGGCCCGTGCTCCGTTTGAAACATCACATTGCTGCCGGGTTGAAAGTCGAGCCCTTGTGCGTTGCGGTGGCCCAGGGTCCAGATCTCCGGGCGCGCATCCTTTTGGCCGATGAATGGATTGTCTTGCGGAACGGTCCCATCGTCGTTGAGTCGCAACGTCTTTCCGGCGAGCGAGTCGAGTCGCTGGGCCAGCTCGCGTCTCGTCGCGTCGCCGGTCGTGATGTAGAGCTTCCCGTCCGGACCGAAACGGATCCGGCAACCGGCGTGAAACTGTGCGGCCGGAATGTCTTCGATGATCGCTTTCCGATCGACGAGACCTTCCGGCGTTTCTCGATAACGCACGACGCGCACGCGCGCTCCACCGCTCGAGTAAGCGTATGACAAATAGATGAAGCGGTTCGTCGCGAACTGCGGATGAAGCGCGACGCTCATCAGTCCACTCTCGCCGCTCGGCTCAACGTCCGGCACGACAAACAACGGCTGCGGCCGCAGCGCGCCATTCTCAAACACACGCACGCGCCCCGGACGCTCGGTAAAGATCATTCGCCCGTCCGGCGCCCACACAATGGACCAGGGCACTTCCAACCCACCCACGACTTTTTCGATTTTGAATTGAGTGCTTGTCTGCGTAGCGCTCGCCTGCGGCGAGCTTTGCGTTTCAGCGGCGTCGCGGCGCGCCGGCGCCTGACTGCAGCCAAAAGCCAGAACGATAGCGAACACAAATAGAGACGATCTCATAAGAAACCCGAAGAAACCGACCATTTTGTCTGGGGGCTTAGTGTTGAATGTACTCGTGAAGCAGTTTGATCTCGTCGCCCTGCTCACCGACTTCGACCCGCAGCAGATCGCGCATCGACAGCATGCCGACCCATCGTTCACCATCGACGACGGGCAGGTGACGCGTGCCGATCTTCTCCATCCGTTCGAGCGCCTGATGGGGAGTTTCGTCACACTGGATCACGGCGCGCAGCTCGCTCGTAACGTCGCCGACTCTCACAGTCAGGGGATCGCGGTGCGGCACGACAATGCGATTCAACACGTCGCGCTCGGAGAAGACGCCGAGCAGTCGTCCTTCTTCGTCAATCACGCAAACGGCGCCGATGTTGCGCGCGGCCATGAATTCAGCCGCCTCCTGCACAGTTGCCGACGCTTTGGTCGAGTAAGGCTCACGGTTACGGATCACGTCGCGAATTAGCATCGCAGTGGCCTCCTGGATCCTCGGGTGTTTGGGGTGGCGGGTATTATACCCTAACCGAACAGATTTGGTTGCGCTGTTGGGCGACGAAAAGTGGTGCTAGCGGGTGTTTTATGTTCGCGCTTCTTGTTAAAGCCGAGCCGTTGGCAGTGAATTCGGAAAAGACGCTCGGTAGCTTCCCAATACTGGCCCTTGCCGCGCATGCGCTCGCCGAAGACGCTGGAATTCACTTTTCCACCGCGGGCTTCGCGTATCCGACTCATCACGCGATCCGCTTTGGTCGGCAACTTCTCGCGTAATCGCTCTTCAAAATAAGGCGCGACGCTGCCGGGCAGGCGCAACATGTTGATAAACGCCTGCTGAGCGCCTGCTTCTTTCGCTCGCTTCAACAGGACCGGAATATCCGTCGACAGACCCGGAATCACCGGCGCGATGCCGATACCGACGCTGATGCCGGCCGCGGCGAGTGCTTCCATCGCGTGAAACCTGGCTTCCGGTAGCGGAGCGTACGGCTCAACCGCGCGCGCGACTTCAACGTCCGTGAACGGAATCGTCAGAAACACTCCCAGGCTCGCGTTACGCGAAAGCTCCTGCAACACGTCGATGTCCCGGCGCACCATCGCCGACTTCGTAATCACGCCAACTGGATTGCGAAACTCAGCGCAGACCTCCAAACAGCGGCGCGTCAGTTTGTAGTTCGCTTCGAGTGGTATGTACGGATCGGACGTGAAGGAGAAGACGATTTCGGCGCCTTTCCACGAAGACTTCATCAGCTCTTTCCGCAACAGTTCCGGAGCATTTACCTTCGCGACGATCTTGCGATCGAAGTCGGTGCCCGCGCCGTAACCGAGATACTCATGGGTCGGCCGGCTGAAGCAGTACGTGCAGCCGTGAATGCAGCCGCGATAACAGTTGACGGTGTAGTCGAAACCGACGTCCGGACTGTCGTTGTGAGTGATGATGTGGCGCGTCTCAGTCTCTTCGAAGACTTCGAGCTTTGCTTGAGGCGGCTCGCCGATCCATTCGACGGAATGTACTAACCACGGATTTGGCGGATTCTCTACGTACTGCATGAACGCTTATTTCCACGTTACAAAAAAGAAACGATACTTGTCCGGGTCTTCGAGCGTGATGAAACGTCCGCCCCAGCCTTCGTCGACCGGCTCCTGAATGTCCGCGCCTCTTTCGACGAGTTGTTCGTAATACTGACCGACGTCCGAAACTCCGATGAAGAAATGGACGCCGCGCCCGCGACGGAGCATCGTTTCGAGGTGCTGGGCCAACGTGATCTTCAAACCGCCGGCGCTAAGCTTGGCCATCGGAGGCTCGGACTCGACGTTGACGGACTCGATCTCCATTCCCAGCACGCCGCTGTAGAATGCCAGCGACTCTTCGAGGCTGTTGACCTCCAGAAACAGCAGATCCAGTCCCTCGATCAGTGACATTGGTCATTTTCCATTTGTCATTTTCCGTTTGTCATTTGTCATTTCTCATTTTCGATTTAAATGACAAATGGAAAATGGAAAATGACAAATGGAAAATGACTTCCTTCCTTATTCAATACGACATCAACAGATAGAGACCGTAGCCGCTGGTGATGATCACGGTCCAGAACGCGACTTCCTGAAGTTTCGTGTGCTTCTTCAAACGATTGGTGACTGGAAGCGACTCGTTCACCTTCACCATCGCACTGCGTGCGAGCAGCACGCCGAAGCCGACGACAAACACCGCCAGGATCGCGAGCGGCCACAAAAACCAGATCCACTGAAAACGGACCAGCAACAGCAGAAACAATCCCGCGATCAAACACAGCCCGGCGCTCAGACAATGACCAAACGCGCCGGTGTCGCGAGCAGTAGGAGTCGTGACCGGACCGAACCCGTGCGAACCAGCGCGCGGACGTCGAGCAGCATCGTACGCGTAACGCGAGTTTCGATCTTTCAAAACGCCGTACGCCTCGTTCAACGACTTCATCCGTTCTTCGCTGCCGCCGCGATCCGGATGATGCTTCGACGCCTGCCGTTTGTAGTTGCGATCGATGTCGACCTGAGAGGCATCCTTGTCGATACCCAAAACGGCGTAGTAGTCTTTGTTCGAATCGAACTGGTTCATCGCGAATTGCCTGATTCTAGGGGTGACGTTTTCGTTTGGCAAATCACATATTCAATCCTGGCGACGACCTGGTTTTTCAACTCGAAAGCGGCTTCGGAGTGCTGCGCGTGCTCGCGATCGACGGCGAAGGAGCGGGCACGATCTGGCACCTTCTCGCTTACGACGATTTCTTCCCGGACGTCGAAACCGCGGAACGAGCGCTGGCCGGAACGACTCCGCTTCCAGTCCGCAAGGCCCACATGGCGTTGACCAACCGCGCGTTCGAGCGAACGCCCGCGGCGCGCCTCGGCAATCGTCCAGTGATCGACGACGAACTGAACGAATACCGCAAATGGCTCGACTCTGAAAGAGATGTATCCGATCGTTCCGCCTTGCTGATGCTCGGAATTCGATAACCGCATGAAACAACGCACACTACGGCTCGCGACTTCACTCCTCTTACTCTTAACAATCTCTTCCGTCGTCTACGCCGTTCGCGTCGAACGGCTGATCGATAGCTGGCAGCCGAAGCACTACGTCGTCAACCTCACTCTGAACGATCAACTCTCGGAGATCGTCGCCGGCAGCGCCCGCATCGACGTCGTCGTGCTGAAGAAGACGTCTGTGATCGATCTCGACTTCGGCGAGATGAAAACATCGCGAGTTGCCGTCGACTCAAAACCCGCAGCGTTCACGCACAAGAACGGAAAGCTCGAGATCACACTCGCGCAACCTGCGAATCCCGGCGCAAAGCTCGTCGTCGAAGTCGAGTACAGCGGCAAGCCTAAAGACGGATTGATCATGAGCGCTGACCGGGACGGAAAACCGTCGGCAGTCGGCGACAACTGGCCCAACCGCGTGCATCACTGGATTCCGGCGTTTGATCACCCTTCGGCGAAGGCGACGGTCACGTTCAATATCACCGCGCCCGCGGACGAAGAAGTCGTCGCGAACGGACGGCTCGATCGCGTCGAAACAACCGCGAACGGCAGTCGCACCTGGACCTATTCGGAAGGCGTGCCGATTCCGCCGTACTGCATGATCATCGCCGTGGGCCAGTTTGCCCGCCTCGTACCGATCGGACACTCGCCGACACCTGTTT
>DASURS010000036.1:0-9815 GCA_036279935.1 Pyrinomonadaceae bacterium | reverse complement strand
CAGGACCAGCAGGACGCCGAGCAACTTTGTCGCGCCGCTTCCGCCTGGTCTCGTCGCGGCAGGATCGGCGACGTTGAGTCTCTCGTGGGCCGCCGGCGCTGCCATGTCGGCCTGCGGTCCGGGAAAAGCAATGCGCGACGCCGGAATCAAGGTTCCTTCGTTCTGCGCGACGACGGTAGCGGGCTGGCCGTTCGGCTGCGGGATGTATTGAGTTTCGGGCGTCAGCGTCGGTTCCAACTCTCCGGCCCGTTCACCAGCGCTCAGCCGCTCGCCGACGCGTACGACGACGACGGTCAGATTGTCTTCAGCGCCGCGTTCGTAGCACCGTCGCTTCAGCTCGTTGCACACTTCGTCGGCGGTGTTGCTGACGACGAGCAACTGGCGCAGCTCGTTATCAGGAACGTGACGAGTGATGCCGTCGGTACACAACAGAAACTCGGTCCCATCCTCGACTTCGATCGTCTTCATGTCGACTTCGACGCCTTGCTCGGCGCCGAGCGCCCGGCTGATCACGTTCTTGCTCGGATGGTTCGCGGCCTGTTCCGGCGTCATGCGTCCGGCACGGACCTCTTCTTCGACGATCGAATGGTCTTCAGTTTCGCGATGCAGCACACCGTCGGGCGTGAGTCGATAGAGACGAGAGTCGCCGACGTGGCCGAAGGTGGCGATGTTGTCTTTGAGATGGAGGGCGACGATGGTGGTCGCCATCATAGCGAACTTCGCGTGCTCCTGGGCCATCTGGTGAATCGACGCGTTGGCCCGCTGAATGGCGAGCTCCATCAGGTCTTCGACGTCGGCGCCGTCTTCCTGATGGCGAAAAGCCTCGTCGAGAACTTCGATCGCCGTCTGGGAAGCGACCTCGCCTGCTTCAGCGCCGCCGACGCCATCGGCAACAGCGAAGATCATGCGTTGCTGATCGTGCAGAAATGCGTCTTCGTTAAGGGGACGACGTTCGTTCAGCCCGCGGTCGGAAAGCGCTGAGGATTGAACCTTCAAGGTCTTCCTGTCTTCGCTCATTGCACTGCCTCCAGCTTAAGGGGAGAGGAACTCTTCGTCTCTGGCATGTCCGCGATCACCCTGTCGCGTGCGTTTCGATTCGAGAACGCCATCAACATCCCCAACATCGCAAAGCTCGTAATCAGACTGAACCCTCCGTGACTGACAAAAGGCAACGTGATGCCCGTCATCGGCAAGGCTCGCAGGATACCGCCGATATTCACCAAAGCCTGAAACCCCACAAATGCCGTTAGACCTGCCGCGCACAGCTTCGTAAACATATCACGCGACTCCAAAGAAGTGCGAACACCAGCGACCACGAAAATAATGATCGCAACGATGATTACGGCCCCGCCCGCGAGGCCCGTTTCCTCAGCAATTGCGGCGTAAACGTAGTCTGAATCGGCGATCGGAATGACTTCCGGAAATCCCAAGCCGAAACCTCGGCCGGTGCTCCCGCCGGACGCAATTCCAAACACCGCCTGCGCCGGTTGGAACGCAAGCCGGTCGAACCAGATGTCGACGTTCACGGTCTTTTGCAGCGCCGGGCTTTGCGCCGCCAGCTCTTTCATTTCCGGGTTCTTGTTCAGCGTGTCTTCGTAGTCACCCTTCCACCAGGAGACTTCGGGCGACGGCGGATCGAAACCGTCGAGCCACAAATGGAACCGTTGCTGAATGCGCGCGGGAAGAGCGGCGCTGATGGGCCGCGCGATCGTCGGCAGCAGCGGCACCTTTTCCTGAATGTCACGCGGCAATGCGCCGACGACGAGGATCCCGATCACCAGCACGACCGAGCCGACGAACAGCAGCAGTTGTGGCCAGCGGCGCACGGCGACGAGATACAGCGTCGTGTACGCACCGCTGAAGATCAGCATCTGTCCGAAGTCTTTCAGTGCGAAGAAGGGAACGAACGGCAACATCGCCATCACGAGCAGCGGCACGATGTCGCGCGCGCGTGGAATGCCCCAGTAAGTTTCGGCGAGATCTTTGTAACGCGCCGTCAGTATGCCGGCGAAGCCAACGAGGAACGGGATCTTCGACGGCTCCCACGGCGTCATGTTGCCGAGTGCTTTACCCGCGCTTGAAGTGACGACGGCGGCCGCCAGCGGCAAGAGTGTGAATAGGACGATGATGAAACTGTTGCGCTGCAGCCAGAGCAGAAACCCGTCACGGACGCACATCGAGTAAGCAATCGCGAACGCGAGGAACGAGAGGATGGGAATCCACGTGTAGCTCGACGTGATCGCGTTCCAGAGTGAATATGTCGACTCCTTCTTTGGTAACTGCGCGATGTCGATCGGCTGCGCGGGCGTCGGCGGCAGGCCCATCAACTGCTTTTTGACGGGATCGTAGTTTT
Source organism: Pyrinomonadaceae bacterium (assembly GCA_036279935.1). GTDB lineage: Bacteria > Acidobacteriota > Blastocatellia > Pyrinomonadales > Pyrinomonadaceae > PSRF01. The sequence continues at coordinate 7,462 of DASURS010000036.1, read as the reverse complement.
CGAGGATGTAGCGCGTGCGCAGCGCTTCCATCTTGTCTTCGCGAGCGGCGGCTTTGTTGCGCGCGTTGTATTCGGGATCGCTGTAGAGCCGGTACTGGATCAGCATCCCAAAACCGAAGAGCAGTATGGCGGTCGTGAACAGGACCCAGTTGCCGGCGAAACGCTTGGCGCGCGAGAGCCACAGCGCGAGGATGATCAGCGGCAGGAACATCATCAGGTCGCGCACGGCGCCGATGATCGACGTCTCGTAACCGCGCAACAGCCCGGCGCGATGAATGCCGACGTAGCCCATGATCTCGAGACCGAGAATAATCAGGATCAGCAACAGATGTGATGACGCGCGGTTTTTCATTTTCGCACTTTGAACTTTGTGCTTTGTGCTTCGTGCTTTGTTTCCTGGCGAAGCCGGCGCTCTGGGCCAAAGCAGGCTTCTTCTAGAGCTAACAAAGTACAAAGCACAAAGTACAAAGCACTATCTCCTCAGGTAACCCAAGTCTTTGGCTTTCATAACCAGCGCGGCTGCGATCGGCGCCGCCGAGCGCGATCCGTAACCTCCGCCTTCGACGATCACCGCGATTGCGAGTTGCGGTTTTTCGAGCGGCGCGATGCACAGAAACCAACCGTCAATACGCGGGTGCTCTTCGTCCATGATCACCTCGTCGTACTCGCGAATGATGTTGCCTTTGTTGTCTTTTTCGACTCGGTGGCGCGTCTTTGGCTGGCCCGTCTTTGGATCGTAAACAGGCACGACTTTCTGCGCGGTGCCGGTCTTGCCGCCGGTGTTGATTCCCGCTGCTTTCACCGGCGCAAACACGCCGCGCGCAGTGCCGCTCGGTCCACCTGTAACGAGGCCCATGATCTGGCGCATTCGCGCAGCCGTTGCCGGCGTAACGACTTGATTGAACACCTGCGGTGGCTGGTTGAATTCGATCTTCGGCTTCATCAACTTGCCTTCCATGTTGCCGATAGTCGCGGCAGCGAGCGCCATTTGAAACGGCGTCATCTGTCCGGCGTAGCCCTGACCGTATCCCATCAGCGCGAGGTCGTATCTCGTGACTTGCTTGCCGGTGACGATCGTCGCCTGGCGCGGCGCGAGCGCGCGTTTGACGGCGTCGCTGCTGCCGTTCCAGAACTCCGGCTCCTTGCGCCCGCGCAACGCTTCTGCCGGTGTGTCGTAAGCCCCGATGCCCAATAACTGCGCGGCTTTTTTGAGACGCTCCGGTCCGAGTTTCACTCCCATCTGCGCGAAGTACTGGTTGCAGGAGACTTCGTAAGCGTGATCGATGCCGATCTTTCCGTGGACTTCGCCTGGGCCGCCATCGTCGTAGATCACGTTCGCGCCGGGAGCGGCGTAGTAACCACCGCCGCTGCACATGAATTCCGTGTCCTGTTCGCCCGCAAGATAAGCGGCGATCATCGTGATGGTTTTGAAGGTGGAGCCGGGAATGTAGTAGGCGCCGAGCGCACGGCTCACGAGCGGTTGATCGCGTTGATTTGCGTCGAGACGAATCCAGCTCGCTTCGTCGTTCACTTCGTTCAGGCTGTAGGAAGGCTCGCTGTACATCGCCAGCACTTCGCCGTTCTGTGGATTGATAACGACGATCGCGCCGTGCTTGCCTTTCAGCAAGTCGACGGCGGTCTGTTGCAGCGTGCGATCGATCGTGAGGCGGACGTCCTGATTGCCTTTGAAGTCGACCGTCTTGCCCTGAACGACCTGGAGCGCTTCGGGAAGCGCACCGCTCTGCACGCCGAACAGCGCGCGTTCGAGACCCGGATCGCCGCGATCGGATCCGAACAGGTGCGACAGTGCTTTGTCGAGCGGATACTCACGATCGATCTCGCCGCCGGCGTTGCGTTTGTAGTAAGCGAGCGGCTGGTCCAGGCGGCCGCTGCGATCGAGTATCCAGCCGCGCAACGTCGATTCGGACAAGCGCCGGACGCGCAGGTCTTTGTAGCCCAGTTGCTGAAACTTCTCGTTTTGTTCGGCGGCGTACTGCGCCCAGTAAATGTGAAACGAAAACAGTCCGATCGCGAGCAGTACGAACAGCCAGCGCAACGCGCGCAGACCGCGATTGGTCGACGTCGAACCGAGTCGTTTGCGCACTGCTTTCGGAAGGTCTTCGGGGATTGCGGCGGTCGCGAGTGGACGGCGGCGACTGCGAACGAGACCGAGCAGCAGCAACAACAGGACGAAACCAAAGCCGCCGACGTAAATGAGCGTGAACAGCGCCGGCATTCGTTCGGGGACGTGCGGCGTCGGAAGGGGAGAAGGCGAGGGAGACTGGAAGAGAAGCAGTAGTAAAGTGATAACGGTCATCCAGTTCTACTCACTTTTACGCAATCGCACTTCTACGTCTCCAAAGCCAACTACGTCTCCGTCTTCGATGGGACGCGACTCGCCGTAGGCGATGCGTCGTCCGTTTATGTAAGTGCCGTTAGTGGAACCTGTGTCTGCGACGAGCAGTGTGCCTTCCGCCGTCATCAGCAGTGCGGCGTGAATTTTCGAGACGCTGCCGTCGTTGAGCGTCAGCTCGTTGTCGGAAGCACGGCCGACGTTGAGTCGACGGCCGCCGGGTTTGAAGGTCAGGGGAAACTCGCGCGTGTTGTTTTGTAGTGTGACGCGGGCGATCACCTGGATGTCGGGCATCGACGGAGCGGCTGATGGTATCGCCACGCCTGACTTCGCCGCGCGCCGCTCTTCATCCTGGCGACGCAGGTCTTCCTCGTATTCGCCAAACGTTGGATCGACCGAGATGCCGGTCGTAAAAATGTCGACTTCCGCTTCGACCGTGATCGGTCCGAGCGTGCGGTAGCGATGATCGTTGATGTGATCGATGGCGGCGGCGAGAACTTCGTTCTTCAAATCGTTGAGAATCTCTGGTGGCGCTTCCGAGTGCGTGCCCCATTCGACTTTGAGGATCAGATGGTGCGGCGCGATGCGTCCTTTCTGGCCTTCGTTGCGGACGCGCTCGTCGATCAGCTTTTTCATGCGATCGATGAGTTTGGAAGTCGTGAGGCCGGCGCGAGGGTCGACGGTGCGGCCGAAGCGGCGGTCGACGACGTCGCCCATTCCTTCAAGTACGCGGCGCAGGATGCGTTCCGGCAAAGCCTCTTCGCGCCGTTTTTTCTCGCCCTCGTTCTTGAGCTTGCCTATCGAGTCGTCAGCGTCAGTCATGAACAGTCAATACGAGTTTTCAACCGGGCAGTTCGACCAAGCCACAGATTGAAACTGATTTGACGTATTCTAGCCTAAACGCGGAGGATCGTCACAAAAGGGGGAAGCTATGAATATTGAGAATGCGCCAGCGGCGAAGGCGGAGATGCTGATTCGCAAGCCGGTCGGGGAAGTGTTTGAGGCGTTTGTCGACCCGGCGATTACGTCGCGCTTCTGGTTTACAAAAGGAAGCGGAAGGCTGGAAGCCGGCAAGGAGGTTCGCTGGGAGTGGGAAATGTACAACTTCTCCGTGCAGGTGAAGGTGAAGGAAGTCGAGCAGAACAAGCGAATCGTGGTCGAGTGGGGAGCTTACGGAGAGCCAACGACCATAGAGTGGGTCTTCACTGCGCGGCCGGATGACACGACGTTCGTTAGCGTCACTGATTCAGGGTTTACGGGCACTGGAGACGAGATCGTCAAAAAGGCACTCGAGTCGACGGAAGGTTTCGCGCTCGTGCTCGCTGCGGCTAAAGCTCTTCTCGAACACAACGTCGAGCTGAACGTCGTTCGCGATCGGCATCCAGGGGGCGTTGGTTAGGAGTTATGGTTACTTATTCGCTGACTATTCGAATTCTTCCTTGTGAGGAGAATTCGAATGAGTTTGCGGTCACGCGTAATTGCGGGTCGACGCCGAATTTCACGCGGTCGTCCAGGAACACGCCTAAGGGCGGAGATTCTCGAGTTAAGAGGCAGCCAGGCAGGAAATAAAGACTACTAACGCTCGGCAAGCCGACCCTGTTGTATTCCGAATAGATCACAAATATGCGCCCCTCGCCGGGCACGTTTCGCATGTCAACCAGAACGTCGCCAATTGCTGACCGATACACACTGGCTTCAGGAACACGTTGCCCGTTGTACGAGACTTCCGCGCTGACCAGCACCCAACGATGACCACTCGCGACTCCCCAGCCGAGTGCGACAACGAGAACGAAAGTGGCGAGTTGCAGCATACGAGTAATCCAAGCAGACGGTATTAAGACGCCGACCGGTTTGATTTGTTCCTTCAGCTTGAAAACTGACGCAGAAAAGTTTTTCTGACTTCGCGTTGGAAATGAATTCGTCATAAACTTCTGCTCGTGAGAAATCTCTGGCGTCGATTTGCTTTCGCGGTTTTGCTCCTCGTGAGTGTTACGCCCGCATTACACGCGCAGGCAGGACCGGATAAGGACTATCTCGTTTACGTGCTGGCAGAGTCAGCCGACAAGATCGCGCTGGTTCGTTTCGGAGCGGACGGCGCGCGCGTCGAGCGACAGATCGACACCGGCGATATGCCTGTAGACATAGATGGACCTCACGGCATTGTCGTCTCTCCAGATCGTCAGTTTTATTACGTCTCGATCGCACATGGACGACCTTTCGGATCCGTTTGGAAGTATTCGACGAAAGACGACTCGCTCGTCGCGAAGACCACGCTCGGCTATTTCCCCGCCACACTCGACATCACACCGGACGGCGCTTTTCTCTTCGTCGTGAACTTCAATCTGCACGGCGATATGGTCCCTTCATCAGTCTCAGTCGTATCCACGCAGACGATGACTGAAGTCGCGCGCTTGAAGACGTGCACGATGCCGCATGGCTCGCGCTTGAATTCGTCGGGGACAAAACAATACTCGGCCTGCATGATGGACGACATGCTCGTCGAGATCGACACGCGTTCGCTAAAAGTGTCGCGGCAGTTTGCGTTAACCAAACCGGGCGAGACGACGATGAAACATGCCGGCGGCCATGGCATGGAGCCGCCGAAGCCCGGCGATAGATCTTGTTCGCCGACGTGGGCTGAGCCGTCAGTTGACGGCGCTTCGGTTTATGTGGCCTGTAATGCGTCGAGCGAGATTGTCGAGGTCAACACAAGCGATTGGCAGGTCGTGCGTCGCATACCGGCGCGCGCCGGAGTTTACAACCTCGATATCACGCACGATGGTCAGCGTTTGATCGCGACGAACAAGCGCGACCAATCGGTCTCGATCTATGAACTGAAGAGCGGAAAGGAACTCGCGCGTCTACCGACGAAACGTAAAGTGCTGCACGGCGTGGTCGTCACGCCTGACGATCGCTATGCGTTCGTCACAGTCGAGGGAGTCGGGTCAGAGCCGGGCACGGTTGAAGTGATTGACCTCACTGCGCTGAAGACAGTCGCGACAGTAGACGTCGGCGAAACCGCTGCCGGTATCGACTTCTATAAAACAGAACCGCGGAGCAAGCCGTAACCGGGACTCATGGACCAGGCGCCGTCGTCGATCCCTTGTCGATCTTTTCTCCGAGCTTCACGATCCACAATCCGGAATGAATGTCGTTGAAATAGACCAGGCCGTTGTGCGGCTGCGCGCCCCACGTGAACGGCAGGTTCGCGCGAAACCCGTTGGGATCGCCGGTCCAAACTCGCGCGATCTCTCGTCCCTGTCGGTAAAGATCGCCGCGCAGTTCGCCTGAGACGTCGACGATGCGACCGCCGCCGCTGTAGTAACCCACGTACATCACATCGTCTTCAACCCACATGTTGTGAGCGGCGCCTTCAGGTACTGGATACTCCGCCACTTTCCGAGGGTTGTTAATGTCCGAGACGTCGATCACGTGAATGATGCCGCGCACCGGAAACCGCCGCGGCGACTTGATGTCGAATAGCGCGGGGAAGACTTCGTCGCCGACGAAGACGTAATTCTTGTAGCGATAGACCGAGTGAGTCCCGGCCAGCCAACCGTTGCCATAAAGCTCGTTGTGATTGAAACGCAACTGGCTGACTAACTGCGGACGCTCTGGGCTGCCGCCTTTCAATCCCGCGCCGACGTCGAGAATGACTAAACCGTCATGCCAGAAAGCAAGATATGCCAGCCCGTCTTTGACCTGAAGATCGTGAAGATAGCGGCCGACGACCTGTTCGCCTTCTTTCGTTTGAATCGCACCGGCGAGCGGGCCCTCCGTCTGCCAGCGCGCCACTTCCTTCGGGTTCTTGACGTCCTTGAAATCGATCACGCGCATCGAGCCAGTGGCGTCGTCAGTGAGATAGACGTAGTGATCGTTGACGAATGCGCTGTGAACACCACCCGTGACGGTCGCCGTGTATTCCGAAATCAGTTTCGGATGGGCCGGATCGGACGTGTCGTAGAAAGCTATCCCGTTTTTACGATTCGACGCGCCTTCACGCGAGATAACAAGAATCTTTCCGTCGGCGGTCGTCGAGATGTCGTTGATGATACGTGCGTCGACTTTGACGGTATCGGTCAGCGTTGGTTTCGCCGGATCGGAAATGTCGTAGGCGAAGAAGCGGTCTGCGATCGTCGAGTAATAAGCATAGTTTCCGATCATCCATTGTTCGGCGCCCTGGAACTCTTTCATCGGCGCTCGACCGACGACTTTGATTTCTCGTTCGAGGTTGCGAGGCGTGACGACGATCGAAGCGCTCGACGAGGTGGTGCCGCTGGTTCCGGTGACGATGTAAGAACCGGGCAACTCGGCTACGAATGCGCCATCGGCGTCGACAGTCGCGCCGCTGCCGCTTACTGACCAGCGAATCGTCGACTCGTTTGCGGGATCCGTTTTGGCGTTGAAATAGACGACGTCGCCGGTGCGAGCAGTCTTCGCGGCTCCTGTGATGGACAGGCTGCGAAGGTTGGATTTCACGACGGAGATCGCCGTGTTCGTGGTCGCGGGTCCGACAGAGGCGGTGATGTTCGCCTTACCTGGACCAACAGCCGTTACGACACCGGCAGCGTCGACGACGGCAACGGTCGGATTGTCTGAGGTCCAGTTAATCGGAACGCCGGTGCGCGGGTCGCCATTGAAGATGCGTGTGACGGCGTTGAGCTGCATGCTGCCGCCGGCGACGAGTGGCGTCTTCAACGGGCTTACTTCGATCGTCTTGATGCTCGGTGGCTTCACCATGAATGTCGTGAGCGCAGGCACGCCCCCGACTATCGCGCCGACAGTTACCTCACCAGTGCCGAACAGTTTTACATTTCCGTCGTCGTCAACGGCGGCGATGTCGAACGGGCCGGCGAAGAAAGCAGACGGCTTCTCGTTGATCGCGTTTCCTGAAGCGTCGGTGGCGGCGACGGAGACTTTCACCTGTTGACCGACCTCGGCTTCCTTGACCGGAACCAGGACCTTCACGGCCTTGACGACGGCGGCCTGCGTCGAGGCGGTCGAGCCCGCCTGCTGGCCCAGCGCGCTGGATGAAATCATTAAAGTGGAGACGATGAGAACGAGAAGGGAAATCTTGCCGTGTTGGGTATTCATAGTGGGAGAGATTGT
>DASURS010000035.1:0-71989 GCA_036279935.1 Pyrinomonadaceae bacterium | reverse complement strand
GAGATTCCCGGCTTCGTTCCCGAGTACATCCGACCACTCTTCTGCGAAGGCAAAGGTCCGTTCCGCTGGGTCGCACTCTCCGGCGACGCGGAAGACATTCGCAAAACCGACGATCTCGCGCTCGAAATGTTTCCCGACGATCGCACGCTCAACCGCTGGCTGCGCCTCGCGCGCGAACGCGTCCACTTCCAGGGATTGCCCGCACGCATCTGCTGGCTCGGCTACGGCGAGCGCGCCGAGATGGGCGAAGCGATCAACGACCTCGTCAAACGCGGCGACTTGAAAGCGCCGATCGCGATCGGCCGCGATCATCTCGACACCGGCTCCGTCGCTTCACCGTTTCGCGAAACCGAAGGCATGAAAGACGGATCTGACGCAGTCGCCGACTGGCCCATCCTCAACGCTCTACTGAACACGGCGAGCGGCGCTAGTTGGGTATCGTTTCATCACGGCGGCGGCGTCGGCATCGGCTACTCGCTGCACGCCGGACAAGTGTCAGTCGCCGACGGCACGGACGAAGCCGCCAAACGACTCAATCGCGTCCTGACAAACGATCCCGGTCTCGGCGTTGCGCGACACGTCGACGCCGGTTACGAAGAAGCTGAACAAACAGCGCGCAACAAGGAGATCCACATTCCACTCTTGTAACCACAAAAGGCACAAAAGACACAAAAGGCACAGAAGAAGATTTTGAGCATGGTTGGTCGTCCAAATTCAGTAATAAATAACCCGTTTCCTGAGAAAAGTCTTTTTGTGCCTTTTGTGTCTTTTGTGCCTTTTGTGGTTAAAAGGAGTGTGAGTGCTTAGTTTTGCGACGCAGATCGCCCGCGAGGCCGGCGGCCTTTTGATTCAACGCCTCGGCTCAGCGAAGATCAGCAACAAAGGCGACATCGATCTCGTCACCGAAGCCGACCTCGCTTCCGAAAAACTGATCATCGAACGCATCCGCTCTTACTATCCGCAGCACGGCATCCTCGCCGAAGAGTCCGGTGAAGCCATCCTCGTCGGCGGCAAACGAAGCGACTGGAAGTGGATCATCGATCCCCTCGACGGCACGACAAACTACGCGCACAGTTATCCATGCTTCTGCGTCTCGATCGCACTCGAGTACAAGGGCGTGATCGAGATCGGCGTCGTTTACGATCCGGTGCGCAACGAGATGTTCGCCGCGGAACGCGGCAAAGGCGCGACGCTCAACGATAGAACGATGCGCGTCTCCAACGTCGACGAGATCAGCAAGGCGATGGTCTGCACCGGCTTTCCGTACAACGTCCGCGAACGTCCCGACTTCGCGCGCGACTTCACCAACTTCACGATGACGGCGCAGGCCGTCAGACGCGACGGATCAGCGGCGCTCGATCTCGCTTACGTCGCCTGCGGACGTTTCGATGGGTTCTGGGAAGACGGACTGAATCCGTGGGACACTGCGGCGGGCGTGTTGTTGATTCAGGAAGCGCGCGGGCGAGTCACGAATTTTGACGATCAGCCGCTCGACATTTACACGCTGAAGGTGCTCGCCAGCAACGGACTGATTCACGACGCGATGCGCGAGGTGCTAAGTCGTGGTCCCTATGGCCGCTTGCAGCACTGACTCCGGCGTCCACTCCTCAATAGATCTGACTTCCGAAAGCTTTCCGCGACTCATCACCGCCAGACGATCGCACATCCCGAACAACTCCGGCAGATAAGAACTGACCATCAGCACGGCCTTGTTCTCCGCCGCGCACGCGGCGATCGTTTCGTAGACCTGCGCTTTGCTGCCGATGTCGATCCCGCGCGTCGGTTCGTCGAGCAGCAAGACGTCGGCGTCCTGGTGAAGCAGGCGGGCGACGATCAGCTTCTGCTGGTTGCCGCCGGAAAGCGAACCCGCAGGTTGTTGCACTCCGCTCGTCTTGATCTTCAACGCGTTGACCTGCGCTTCCGTCTGCCGTCGTTGAGCGCCGAGATCGAGCCAACCGAAACGCGCGCACGAGCCGAAGTTGGTGACGGTGACGTTGTCGGCCACCGACTGATTCAACGTCAGGCCATCGCCTTTGCGATCTTCGCTGAGATAGCCGAAGCCGTCGATCAAACGCATCGCCGGCGTGCTTCGTCCGTGTGTGAGCGCTTTCTTGTTACTGGCGATCGTTCCGCTTGTCGCGGGGTCGAGACCGAAGATGGCGCGCAGCAAAGGCGTGCGGCCCGAGCCCATCAAACCTGCAATGCCGAGAATCTCACCGCGACGCAACGTGAAGCTGGCGTCCTTGAGCAACGGCGGCGACGCGAGGTTTCGCACTTCCAGAATCGCTTCGCCGGGTGTGTTCGATCGCGGCGGAAACAGCGTCTGCTGCGCGCGTCCGACCATCTTCGCGATCAGCTCGTCGTCGCTGACCGCGGCGATATCGCCTGTTGCGACGCTGCATCCGTCTCTCAACACGGTGAACCGATCCGCGATCTGCCGAACCTCTTCAAGAAAGTGACTGATGTAAACGACCGAGATTCCCTCGGCGCTCAGTTTTCTGATCAGCGAGAAGAGATGCGCGACGTCTTCGCGTTGCAAACTGCTGGTGGGCTCGTCCATCAGGATGATTCGCGCACGCGCCGCGATCGCGCGTGAGATCTCGATGATCTGCCGCGCCGCTACCGAAAGATCGCCGACGCGTCGATCAGGCCGGATGTCCGCGTGATGAAAACTCTGGAGCACTTCGCTTGCCCGCGCGTTCAGTTTTTCGCGATCGAGCCAGCCCATGCGCGCCGACTCGATGCCCATCAGCACGTTCTCGGCGACGCTCAGGTGCGGGCACAACGAAAGCTCCTGGTGAATGAGTGCGATGCCGTGCGTGCGCGCGTCAAGCGGATTGGCGGGCGCGTACGGAACACCGTCGAGTTGCATCGTGCCTTCGTCCGGACGGAGCGAACCGGCGATGACGTTCATCAACGTGCTCTTGCCGGCGCCGTTCTCGCCGATGAGCGCGTGTACTTCACCTTCGCGCAGTTCGAGATTAACGCCGTCGAGCGCGACAGTCGGTCCAAAAGACTTTTTAATTTGTTTCAGCGAGAGCGCCGGCATGGGTATAATTCGCGCTACGTTATCATGCCCAACCCTGTTACATCCATTTCCTTCTCGGATCGCGTCCGCGTCGCCGACGACGTTCTGATTTCCAACCTCCAGGAAGAGTCGGTGATCCTGAATCTCAACAGCGAACGTTATTTCGGTCTCGACGACGTCGGCACGCGAATGCTTTCAGTCCTGACTACTTCTGACTCGATTGAAGCCGCTTGCGAAACGCTGGCCGCGGAGTACGACGTCGATCGGCAAGCGCTGCGAGTGGATTTGATCGCGCTGGTCGAAAACCTTCTTCAGCAAGGGTTAGTTAAAGTCGAACACGGATGAGCGGAATTGTCGGCATCGTTAACTTCGACGGCGCGCCTATCGACCGCGAGTTGCTTGAACGCCTGACGAAGTCGATGACGTTTCGTGGGCCCGACGCGCAAGCGACCTGGATCGACGGCCAGGTCGGTTTTGGTCACACGCTGCTTCGCACAACCTGCGACGTTGAAACAGACAAGCAACCGCTCACTCTCGACGGTAAGGTCTGGCTCACGGCAGATGCACGAATTGATGGACGCCGTGCAACTTCAAGCGATGCCGAATCGATCCTCCAAGCGTACGAAAGGTGGAAAACAGACTGCGTAAAGCACCTCATCGGCGATTTTGCGTTCGCGATCTGGAACGCAACCACGAAGACGTTGTTCTGCGCTCGCGACCACTTCGGGGTGAAGCCATTCTATTACGCGCGCACTGGCGACACCTTCATCTTCAGCAACACGCTAAACACGGTTCGCCTTCATCCGTCCGTCTCCGACACACTGAACGAAACCGCGATTGCGGACTATCTCGCGTTCGGCCTGAATCAGGATCTCCAGAGCACGACGTTTCGCGACATTCAGCGCTTGCCCGACGGCCATACGCTCTCCGTCTCGCCTGACTCGATTATCAAACGGCGCTATTGGACACCCGTCGCGCGGGACACCGCCGAGGCAAGTGTCGAGCGATTCCACGATCTACTCACGACTGCCACGAACGATCGTCTGCGAACCGATCGCGTTTCAGTTTCGATGAGCGGCGGTCTCGACTCGACGAGCCTCGCCGCCATCGCAGTCGATCTTCTGCGCGAACGTCCGGGCGCGCGCGTGACAGCTTGCACGAATGTTTACGACAGCCTGTTTCAGGACGAGGAACGTCGCTATTCGTCACTGGCGGCAGATTCGATCGGGATTCCGCTTACTCAGCTCGCGGGCGATCGCCATTCTCTTTTCGACAGCCGTTCGCCGGCGGATCTCGATCAGCCTGAGCCGTTTCTTTTATCGCCGTTGGCGGGACAGTTTAACCGTTTGATGCGTGAGCTGGCGCGCGACAGTCGCGTTGCGCTCACTGGATATGACGGCGACGCTTTCATGACGGAGCAGTTGAGCTGGTACTTCCAGGCGTGCGGCAAAAATCTGCGATTCAAGACGCTTGTAAGCGGCCTCGCGTGGTACGTTCGAACACGGCGACGGCTTCCGCCAGTGGGACTGCGCACGGCACTGAGACGAACGTTTAAACGCGAAGAGAGCGCTCCCGCTTATCCGCCATGGATCGACGAGGCATTTGCAAAACGGGTCGGTCTCGACGAGCGCTGGCGGCAAGCAAACTCAGCGCCTCCACTAAATAACCACACGCACCCGTCAGCGCTTTACGTCTTCGAGTCGAAAGTGTGGGCGCCGTTGTTTGAAGGTTACGATCCGGGTTCCACCAAGTTACTTGTGGAAGTGCGCCATCCGTTCATTGACGTGAGATTGGTCGACTACTTGTTGCAGATCCCGGCGATTCCCTGGTGCGTCGATAAACACATCTTGCGCGTTGCGATGAGCAACCGCTTGCCGGCTCCGATAGTCAATCGTCCAAAAACACCACTGGCCGGCGATCCGACTCTTCATTTAGCGAACGCCGCTAGTGTAAGATGGCTCGACACTTTTGAAGTCCATCCGGAGCTTAGAGGTTTTGTTAACCTGAATCGCCGCAGACCACTTGCCGATGAGCAAACTTCCGCTCGCCGCTGGGCCAATCTGCGCGTGTTCGCTTTTAATCATTGGCTTACAAACTCCCGACCAATCAAACACGCCGTGCACTACTCACTGGCTCAAACTGCATGACGGAGAAATGGATGCAAACTACACCCAACGTCGATAGCCCAGACAAAGAAGACGAAAGCCGCAAGCCGTATCACAAACCCGAACTTGTTTCTTACGGCAACATTCGCGAGATTACGCGTAACACCGGTCCGAAAGGGGCCAACGACGGCGGCGGCGGCGCGGCAGCCGGACCCAAGACGGGCTGATTTCCCCGCTCATCCATGTCTTACCGGTGCTCGATCTATAACCTTGGAATCGCCGCCAACCGACCGATTCCGGGCGTTCCGTCTTCATCGATTGATTCGATAGACGTTCGCATCTGTTTCGGGCCGCTTCCTGCCTGGACGTACGAGGTCGATCCTCGCGAGACTGAGGTCTCGCACACATCCGAGTACACCGACAACTCAGGTCAAGCACTGCTGCGCGTTTCCCGCTTGTTCGGCGGCACGCATCATCATTTCCGTTACGCTGACGGCACCGAGTTTTTAGTTGATAAGGCGGGCAGTGAAATCCAGTGTTGCTGGCGCGATCCGTTGACGATCGAAGACGCTGCGACATACCTGCTCGGGCCAGTGTTCGGGTTTGTGCTGTTGCTCCGCGGCATGGTCTGTTTGCATGCGAGCGCGGTCGTTGTCGACTCTGAAGCTGTTGCGCTAGTCGGACCGGCAGGATCAGGGAAGTCGACAACAGCGGCGGCATTTTCGTCGCGCGGGATCAGTATTGCGGCGGAAGACGTGGTGACGCTGGACGATCGCAATGATCATTTCCTGGTACGGCCGTCATATCCGTGTATTCGCTTGTGGCCCGCGTCAGTGAAAGCGCTCTACGGCGATGAATCACACTTGCCGCTGCTCACGCCAAATTGGGACAAACGTTATCTCGAGCTGACTCCCGAGAAGTTTGAACGAGAGCCGTTGCCGCTCTCGGCGATCTACGTTCTCGGCGAACGTGTCGATGACGCTGCCGCGCCTTTCGTGCAGCCACTCGATCGCACGGACGCGTTGTTGTCGCTCATCGCGAATACGTATACGAATTACCTGATGGACCGTCAGATGCAGGCGCGCCAGTTTGATCTGTTGACTCGCGTGCTGGCTAACATTCCCGTGCGAAAGGTGACGCCGCACACTGACGCGCGCCGGCTTCCGGAGCTCTGCGACTGCATCCTCGACGACTTCGCATCGAGAAACGGCGATTGTCACTCTCATTCGTCTTCGATCTCTGCTCCGCGATCTCAGCGTATCTCTGTGTCCTCAGCGTTAACTCTGCCGCGTACGGATCATTTAACACAGAGGACACAGAGAACCGCGGAGATCGCCGAGTAAAACGCACGCCACGCAGTTCATGTATAGCCTTCATTCGTACGGTCAAATGCTCGCCGACACGCCGCGCATGCGGGCCTACGTTGCGGCCATGCGTCGCGCAGTCAAGCCGGGATCGATCGTTCTCGATCTCGGTTGTGGGCCAGGCGTGTTTGCGCTTCTCGCCTGTCAACTCGGCGCCCGCCGCGTTTATGCTGTCGAACCTGACAACGTCATCCAACTTGCACGAGAAGCGGCGCAGGCAAACGGGCTTGCGAATCGGATCGAGTTCTTTCAGACCATGTCGACTGAGATCACGCTTCCGGAAAAAGCAGACATGATCGTTTCAGACCTGCGCGGCGTGCTGCCGTGGTATCGCAATCACATTCCGTCGATCATCGACGCGAGAACGAGACTGCTGGCGCCCGACGGCGTTCTCGTTCCGCGGCGTGACGTGCTTTGGGCGGCGGTCGTTGAGGCTCCGGAACGTTATCAGGAGATCGCGGGCGTGTGGCAGCGCCACGGGTTCGATCTCAGCGCGGCTGGGCGAGTTGCTGTTAATACGTGGCGCAAGACTCGCATCGAACCGCACGAGCTGATAACGAACCCTGTGTGCTGGGCCACGTTGGACTACGTCGAGATCGATAGCGCCAGTGTTCGCGCGGAGATTTCATGGCAGATGGAACGGCCGGGAACGGCGCACGGCGTGGCCGTTTGGTTCGATTCAATGCTGATCGACGACATCGGCTTTTCCAACGCGCCGGGTGCGCCGGAATTGATCTACGGCACAGGGCTGTTTCCTTTCTCCCGCGCGGTGTCGGTCGCGGAGGGCGACCGGATCAATGTCCGGCTGATTGCCGATTCCGTAAACAACGATTACGTGTGGCGCTGGGAAAGTGATTTCCCGAACGTGAGTTTCAAACAATCGACTTTCTTCGGTGTACCGTTGTCGCCGGCGCAGTTGCGCAAACGATCGAGCACCTACACGCCGGTCGTGAATGACGACGGCGCGATTGCGCGGTTCGTGCTCTCACGCATGGACGGTTCAAAGTCAGCCGAACAGATCGCGGCCGAGCTGACGACGCAGTTTCCGACCATTCGTGAGAACGCGTTGGACCTCGTCAGCGAAATAGCGGAAAAGTACAGCAGATGAATCGTGAGTCGGAACATCAGCTACTGTTGGCCATTGCGAGTCGCGACGCGGACGAAGTTCGCCGATTGGCCCAAGCGCGACTCGACTGGGATTACGTGTTCACCACCGCGTTCAGTCACGGTCTTGTTCCGCTGTTGCAAAAACATCTGAGCGCCTTTGCGGGTGATGTCGCGCCGGGTCATGTTCTTGCGCGGTTGAAACGCGAGTCAGTCGCCAATTCGCAGAGCATGCTGCATTTGATCGGGAAACAGTTGAAGGTTTACCGGTTGCTGAAAGAACACGGCATACGGGTGGCGATTTTTAAAGGTGCGGTGCTGGCGCAGATGGCGTATGGCGAAGTCTCGTTGCGGCAGGCGGGCGATATCGACGTCCTGATTCACCGGCGCGACTTTGCGGCGGCGCGGCCGCTGCTGGAGTCGCTCGGGTACGAAATGATGCCGCGGCTGACGGAAGCGCAGTTGGCGTCGCACCTCGCGTTTCACTGCGAGATACCGTTTATGCGCGACGAGTGGTTCACGGTTGTCGATCTGCATTGGGGACTGGCGCCGCGAAGTTTCGTTTTCGGAGTTGAACCTGACGACGTGATGTCGCGTCTCCAGCCGGTGTCGCTGGGCGGCACGACGATCGACACGTTCTCCGTCGAGGACATGGTGCTTTACCAGTCGATGCACGGAGCGAAACACCTGTGGCATCGCCTGGAATGGATCATCTCGCTCGCCGAGCTTATCCGCTCCGCGAAAACAATCGACTGGCCCATCGTCATGCAACGAGCCGAAGATGCGCACGCAACACGAATGCTCGCGCTCGGCTTGCGTCTGGTTGAGGCTTTCACGGACGTTCAAGTTCCAACACAGATCGATCGCGAACGCGTCATGCAATGTCTCGCGACACGGATCAAGCAGCAGATCTTCCTGATCTCGCACACAAACGAATCAACCGAAACCAACCTCTACAACTTCAAGATCATGGACCGCAAACGCGACGCCATCGTCTCGGCGTTGCGCGCCCTCTTCGTCCCCACTCTGCCTGACTGGGAAGCGGTCGCCCTGCCCGCGCCGCTTCATGCGTTGTATTACACATTCCGGCCGTTGCGGCTGTCGAAGTCTTATCTGTGGTATTTTCTGAACCGTGGTCACCGCCGTTCCTGAAA
Source organism: Pyrinomonadaceae bacterium (assembly GCA_036279935.1). Taxonomy (GTDB): domain Bacteria; phylum Acidobacteriota; class Blastocatellia; order Pyrinomonadales; family Pyrinomonadaceae; genus PSRF01. The sequence goes on along the minus strand of DASURS010000035.1, from coordinate 63,234 downwards.
AAACGATCAAGCCGCCCTTGAAATGGGCCGGCGGCAAGCGTTGGCTCGTTTCACATCTCGGTTCGCTCTGGAAACAACACGAGACACAGCGATACGTCGAACCGTTCTGCGGCGGACTCGCCGTCGCACTCGGCCTGCAACCGCGCCGCGCGTTGCTCAACGACGTCAATCCGCACCTGATCAACTTCTATCGCCATCTGCAAGCCGGTCTGAAGTTGACCATCGAGATGCGCTACGACGAGCAACTTTTCTACGCACATCGCGATCGGTTCAACCAGCTCGTCCGCGACGGCGGAGCGGCCTCGGAAGAAGCCGCGCAGTTGTTCTACTACCTGAACCGCACCTGCTTCAACGGACTGTGCCGCTTCAACAAAAGCGGTGAATTCAATGTTCCGTTCGGCACTTACACCACCGTCAACTACGACCGCGATCTGTCGAATTATCCGGCCACGCTGCGGCAGTGGACTTTCACGAACGTCGACGTTGAGAACGTCGCGATAGAAAGCGGCGATTTCGTTTACGCCGATCCCCCGTACGACGTGGAGTTCACGACGTACAGCTCGGGCGGTTTTTCGTGGAAAGACCAGGAGCGGACGGCTGAGCTCCTTGCGCGGCATGATGGGCCAGTCGTGATCTCGAACCAGGCGACGCCGCGCGTCGTCGAGCTGTATCAGCGGTTGGGATTTGAGCTGACGTATCTGCCCGGGCCGCGACGAATCAGTTGCACGGGCGATCGCACGGCCGCGCGCGAGGTGCTGGCGGTGAAGAGATGAACCAAGCGTGGTTACCTGATTACATTTACACGGACGGGCGCTTTCAAAGTGGTCGCGCGCTCGTGTGTGATCAGTCGGGCAGGATTGTCGAAATCAGCGATCGCGTTGAAGGCGCTGTTCGTTTGCCGGGCCGTGCGATGCTGCCGGGAATGGTGAACGCGCACTCGCACGCTTTTCAGCGCGTCATTCGCGGGCGCACCGAGTATCGCTCACAGAACACCAGCGACAGTTTTTGGACCTGGCGCGAGCAGATGTACGCCGCGGCTACCACGCTCACGCCCGAACAGATCTACTCCGCGTCGCGGCTCGCGTTTCTCGAAATGGCGATGAGCGGAATTACCGCCGTTGGCGAGTTTCACTACATCCATCATTCCCCCGACGGCACGCCCTACTCCGATCCCAACTTGCTCGCGCACGAAGTGATCCGGGCGGCGCGTGACGTCGGTATTCGCATCGCACTGCTGCGCGTCGCTTATGCTCGGGCCGGTTATCAAGTCGAACCCAACCCACGTCAAATCCGGTTCATTGAATCGGAAGAAACTTATCTGACTAACCTGGACCAGTTGCTCTCGACCATCGACACGAGCGACACGAGCGACGGAATGGCGTGGGCCGGCATCGCGCCGCACAGCGTTCGCGCAGTGCCGCTCGATTACCTGAAACGCATCGTCGCGTTTGCGAACGAACGCGGACTGCCCGTTCACATGCACGTCGCTGAACAACCCGCCGAAGTGACGGCGTGCATTCAGGAATACGGCCGCTCGCCGGTCGCACTGCTCGACACCGAAGGCCTGCTGAGCGACAGGTTCACCGCCGTTCACGCCGTACACGTCACGCCAAAAGCCGTCGACGCGCTGGCGCGATCGGGCGCGGGCGTTTGTGCCTGCCCGACAACCGAGCGAAACCTGGGCGACGGCGTCGTTCCCGCCGATCTCTACTTCAAATCAGCCGTTGCTGTTTCCCTGGGTACTGACAGCCAGATACAGATCGATCTACTTGAGGACGCGCGCGAGTTGGAATATCACCTGCGGCTGCAAAAAATGGAACGCAACGTGTTAGCGGCCGGCGACGGGACAGTGGCGACGAGATTATTCGATTGCGCGACGGTCAACGGCGCGAAAGCCATCGGCTTTGACGGCGGAAAACTCGAACCCGGACGGCCGGCGGATTTCTTTACCGTGGATCTGAACGATGTCTCGATCGCCGGCTGGTCGCTGGATAATCTTCTGGCGAACATCGTCTTTTCACTTTCGCGCACCGCGATTCGCGACGTCGTCGTAGGCGGAAAAGAACTCGATCTCAAATGATTAAAGAAACACTTGCTCAACTCGTCGCGATCGACTCCGTGTCTGCGCGCTCAAACGCGTTCATCGTCGACTTCATAGAGCGCCGTTGCCTGATGCTGAACTTCACGTGCAAACGGTTCTCCTACCTCGACGAACACGGAATGGAGAAGACCAACCTGATCGCGCTCGCCGGCACGGATTTTTCCGGGATCCCGGAAGTAGAGCTCGCGCTCGTCGGTCACACCGACACTGTTCCCTACGATCCCAACTGGTCCGAAGCGACAAGTCTGACCGAGCGCGACGGAAAACTGTTCGGCCGCGGCTCGTGCGACACGAAAGGCTTCATCGCCGCCGCGCTGATTGCCGCCCAAATGATTGACCTCTCTCAATTGCGAAAGCCGCTCGCGCTGATCTTCACCGCGGACGAAGAGATTGGTCTCGTCGGTGCAAAGCAATTGGCCCAAAGCGACGCGATCCATCCGCGTTACAGCATCGTCGGTGAACCCACGTCGTTGAAACCGATTCGCGCCGGCAAAGGCTACTCGGTCGCGGAAGTGGTCGTGAAGGGACGCGAGGCGCACAGCGCGTATCCCGCGTTGGGCGCTTCTGCTATTTTTCGCGCGGCGCGGCTCGTCACGCGCCTCGAACTAATTGCCGAAGAGTTGAAGCAACAACTTCACCCGGCTTTCGATCCGCCGTTCACAACGTTGAATATAGGTCTGATTCGCGGCGGCACCGCCAAGAACGTCCTCGCGGGCGAGTGTCGCTTCACGCTCGAATGGCGTCCGATTCCAACGCAACCTTCTTCGCACGTGGTGAATCTAGTCAAATCAGCAATCGCACAGGAACAGAGTAACGATCCTGACTTCGAGTGCGAATTCTCCGTGACACGTGCTGATTTCGGCTTTGAGACTGCGTCTGACTCGCCGCTGATCTCGTTGCTGGAAGAAGCGACCGGCATCGAAGCCGGAACAGTCGCATTCGGCACGGAAGCAGCCCAAATGATGACGCTCGGCAGCGAACCGGTGGTCATCGGGCCGGGCGACATCCGCGAAGCGCATCGCACCGGGGAGTTCGTCCCCATCGCCGAATTGGAAAAGTGCGCCGAGGTTTTGAAGCTGGCGATTGCTCGGCTCTGCGGTTGACACAACCAACGCAGATTGAGGTAATAGGCAGCGAAAGAAGGTTCCTCCGGATGTATCGCAACAAGCTTTTATTCGCAGTCGTCGTGTTTCTCCTCTTCGTTCCCGCCGTTCGTTTGTCAGCCCAAACAACGCAGCAGCAGCCGCTGACGAGCAAAGAGATCGTCAGTTTGCTTTACATGCTGCCGCGGAATCCGTCGATGCGGGACGAGATCGTGGAAGAGATTCGGCGCCGCGGCATCGGGTTTCCGCTGACGGATGGAATGCGATCGGTGGTGGCGACCAAGAGCGGTAACGACGCGCTGCTGCGTCGCACGCTGGAAGAAGCTGAACGACGGCGAGTCAACCCGGCCGGGTCGGCGCTGCCTTCGGAAACTGAAGCGCGCGAGCTGCTCGAGCGTACGCGCAACGTAACGCTTGCGGCCGCGAACGCGATGCCTGATTTTCTCGTCAAGCAGATCATCAAACGGTCCTACGCGTACGGCAACACCGGAACGTGGAAACCGCAGGACAATCTGACGCTCGCCGTCGGTTATCGCGCGAATGCGGGCGAGGAGTACAAGCTGTTGACTGTGAACGGGATGCCGGTTCCGGAGGAAGTCAAGAACAGCAGCGACTACACGAAGTACGCGCCCGGCGTGACGTCGAGCGGAGTTGAGTATGTTTCGTCGGTCGCGAATCTTTTCCGGCCTGAGTCGAAGGCGGAGTTCAAGGTTGTCGACACCGATCTGATTCTGAATCGTCGGACAGTCGTTTACGAGTACGTCGTCAAGCGTGACGATTCGACGCTGACGTTGATCAGTTCCGGCGCGCGGACGATCGCCGGGTCGCGCGGGCGCGTCTGGGTTGACCGTGAGTTGGATCGCGTGTTGCGCTTCGAGCAGATTGCGACTGAAATTCCGGGGGATTTTCCGATCGTGGCGGCGAGCACGGTGATCGACTTCGACTGGATCGCGATCAACGAGCGAAAGTATCTGTTGCCGATTCACTCGATCGTGATGTTGACGAGCAATCAGGGGCGAGTCGCCGTCCAGGACCGGAACGATATCAAGTTTCGCAGTTATCAGAAGTATGGCGCGGAGTTGAAGGTCATAGACGAGATCGGCGAGGACGATGAGCCCGTCGAACCCGAACCCGCCAAGCCGAAGCCAATCAAGCCGCCGCTGTAAGAAGACGCCTCCGCGTCTCTCCTTCCCCGCGTCGACTAATGTGGACACGTGGTGGGCGTCGTGTTCACATCAGTCGACACGCAAGACGCCCTGCAGATCACCAAAATCCTTTAGTTTATTGCCATCTTCTCTTCTCCGCCTTCCGGTACACGCTTTGCACAAGAAAGAACCGGTGAAGGCAGGAGATAGCCCAGAATGAAACGCCGGATTCTGATCGTCGACGATGATTCAACGATCACCCAACAGCTCTATTGGACGCTGTGTGACGAGTACGATGTCGTAACCGCCAACGACATGCAGACAGCGATCCGCCGCGCCACGTTCTATAAGCCGGACATCTCCATACTGGATCTGCAAATGCCTCCCGAGCGAGATACCCCAGCCGTGGGCATGCGATTGCTGGAGTTCATCAAAGGACATCTCTCCCAATCAAAAGTCCTGATCATGAGCTCAAACAGCACCTCCGAAGTTCGCAATGCCTGTTTGGACGCCGGCGCTGACGGTTTTTTCGCCAAACCGTTCGCGATTGAGGACATGCTCGCCAGCATTTGCCGCCTCATGCCTGTGCATTGCCTCGAATTATTTGCACAGATTCTTTGACATCGGACGCCCCCACCATAAGCGTCCGTCAAACACCGGAGATGAACTCCCACTCATCGGAAGGTGTGCTCGACAGGCCCCTGCGGTCGTATCCCACGACGATCCGCCGGGGCCATTTTTTTAACCACAAAAAGGCACAAAACACACAAAAGGCATAAAAGCTAAAGCTGATGTACAATCCCCGCAAGTGAGCGAAGCGAGCGACAAGGTACGCGGAGTAATAGATCTCCCCGTGTTTCCGTTACCGGTGGTTTTGTTTCCCGGTGTGCCTCTTCCACTCCACATCTTCGAGCCCCGCTACCGGCAGATGCTCACGGACATCCGGCTCGCGAATAATCTCTTCGGCGTCGCGTATTTCGATCCCAGCACTTCGGAACTCGACGTTCCGCCAGCGGGCCATATCGGCTGCGTTGCGGAAGTAACAGAGACGCAGACGTTTCCCGATGGGCGCTCCAACATTCTGACGCTCGGCGTCATTCGTTATCGCATCGACTCGTACGTGGAACGCGGCACGCCGTACCTCGTCGCGCGTATTAGTTATTTCGAAGACGACGACGAAGACGACACGGCGCTCTCGAATTCCGCTCGCGACGTCGCTGACACGTTCACGCGCATCGCGCAAGCCGTGCGGACGCTCAACGACGAACGGACCAACCTGCCCGACATTTCAGACACCGAACCGCAGCGCTTGTCGTTTCTCGTCGCGGCGGCGATGGAGATCGACGCCGAAGTGAAGCAGAACCTGCTGGAATTGACGTCGACGTCAGTGCGGCTCGAACGACTGCGCGGGATGCTGTCGCTCGCCGTCAAGAGTTACGAAGAACGAGCGCGAATGCACGATCTCGCCAAGAACAACGGGCACAGCGGCAGAAAGATCGAGATCGAATGAGCGAGGCGGAAACGGTGAACGTTCGAGTGCTGTTTTTCGGCGCCGCACGCGACCTTGTCGAAGCAAGCGAGCTCGACGTCTCACTGGCCGCGCCCGCGACCGTCTCGAGCGCTTTTCACCAACTTGTCGATCGCTTCTCCCACCTGGAACGATTCGGACGCTCGTTGCTCTTCGCGGTCAACCAGGAATACGCAACTCCCGACACGCAACTAAAAGATAACGACGAGCTCGCCGTGTTTCCGCCGGTGAGCGGCGGCGCTGACGTTTGCGACTACGTGTGTCCGCTCGACTTTTTCGAGTTGACGACGGACGCGATCGACGTGGGCCAGGTGGCGCGTCGCGTAGTGCCGCGCGAATGCGGCGCGACGGTAATTTTGGACGGATACGCACGCGAGTGGACCGACGGACGAAAGACGCTCTATCTCGTTTACGAGGCCTACGACGCGATGGCATTGACGGAAATGCAGCGTCTCGGCCGTGAAGCACACAAGCAGTTCGAGATAGCGCACGTCGGCATCGTCCATCGCACCGGGCGTTTGGAGATTGGCGAGACCAGCGTTGTGATTGCCGTCAGCGCGCCTCACCGCCGCGCGGCGTTTGAAGCCTGCGAGTGGATCATCAAGGAGCTGAAGCGCACCGTGCCGATCTGGAAGAGAGAAGTTTACGAAGACGGCGAAGAGTGGGTCGGCGCTTAACCACAAAAAGGCACAAAAGACACAAAAGGCACAAAACAAAGCAGGAACGAGAACAAAGGCAGGAAAAGGTGAGACTTTTCACCCTGCCTCTGTCCTCGTTCTTCTTTTTGTGCCTTCTGTGCCTTTTGTGCCTCTTGTGGTTAAGCAACGAGGTCACCGGAATCGAAACTCCGGTGACCTCGTTTTGTCTGTGAAGTGCTATCCGAGACTTACGGCAGCGCTTCGATGTTGAAGAAGAACTTGAATCCGCCGGTCGACTGCACTCCCAACAGGAATTGCAGGTTGACGCTCGCTCCCGGCGTCAACGGCGTTCCAAGCGTGATGGTTCCTGTCGTCACGCTGCTGTTGTTACCGCCACCCATGGGTTGAGCAGGTGGTGTCTCCAGCGTCGTTCCGAAGACCGTGATGGTGCAAGGTGACGAGAAGCCCGCCGCCGCACAAGTTGCCGCATCGTTAACGTTGACTGTGATGTTGCCCGAAGACAGCACCCTCAGGTCGGCAGTGCCGCCCGTCGTCGGAGCGGTACTGATGTCCACGATACGGAACCGCAGTTTCGTGACATTCGCGCCGGTGTTGTTGACGAACCGACGCCTGATGGACATCGTGCCTTCAGCCGCATTCGGACCAATCGCGGTTGTATCGCGGACGCGATTAGGTGTTCCCGCCGCGCTCTTCGACGAATCGAGCAAGAATGTCAATACGTCAAAGGTCGTGTGCGGGCTGCCCAGGTTCTGCGGACCCGGAGCTCCCAACCGCTGACCCGCAGGTGTGGCGGTTGCAAGCGTGTCAACGAAGAAGAAGTCGTCGTCGTTGACGTTCGAATCCTTGACCAGACCATTGGTCGGGCATGCGCCGAACAATGACGGGTTACCCTTCTTGCCGCACTCGTCACGCAGGTACGTGTACTCGAGCACGCTGCCGCTGAGCGGCGCCAACGTAGTGCCTTCGCGGAACAGATCGCACGTGCCGCCAGTGTTGGCGCCGAAGCCGACCGCATCCAGCCGATTTGCCGTCGAGATGCCGCCCAGCGTCGCCGTACTGAAGATGGCGACATTGCGGTCATTCTCGATGTCGGACATCAGCGTTGCATCGCCGGCCGCAGCTCCTGTACCACCGTAATCGGCCAGGCTGTAAGCCGATCCAGTGAACAGGTAATGACCTCGGCCCGGAATGACGGTGCCGTTCGGAATCACGCCGATGAGAACTGGCGTGTCACCGCAGGTGGCGCCCATCTTGAACAAGCCATAGCCGCCGCCGGTGCCGTTGACGGTGTGCGGCGAGTTCGAGTTGTTGTAGATCTCGACGTACTCGTCGCCCGCGCCTGCCGGTCCGCTGTGACGGATCTCGCTGATCAGAATCGCGCCAGCCTGATCGTTTTCAATGATCGTGCCGGTAGCGGTGCCGTCAGCGATGGTGCAGTTCACTGGATTCGAAAGCACAACCAGGAACGTTTCGTTGACCTCGTTCTTCTTGTTGTCGCCAAGTACCGGCACCAGGATCGTCTTGAACTGTTCGCCTGCTGCGAAGTTCACAGTTCCTGACGTCGCGGTGTAGTCCTGACCTGCCGTCGCATGGTTGATGGCCGGCGCCTCGTCTTGCGTCGTGAAGCTCACCGACGCGCCACCAGCCGGAGCCGGAGCACTCAACGTGACCGTGAAGATCATGTTGACTGATCCATTCTTGGGTTCAACCACCTGCGCATCCTGAATGCTGACGTTGGTCGCGACCTGAATGTTCACGGTATCGGTGTCGGACAGTGGTCCGCCGGTACCGCTGTTGCCCAGGTCATTCGACGTGATGGTCAGGCTGGCTGCGCCGCTGAAGCCCGCCGTCGGCGTGTAGGTCATGCCGTTCAGCGCGGTGTTGATATTGGCTATCGTGCCGCGGAACGTCATTGTCGCATCAGCGGTGCCGTCTCCGGCGCCGGTGCCGTTGGCGTCACTGAAGGCGAAGCTCAAGCCCGAAGTGCCGCTCAGCGTCAACGTACCGTTGGTGGCAGTCAGCGTTACCTGAATGGTGTTCCCGCCGGCGTCGACATCGGCAACTGAAATCTGGTTGCCGTTGCCGCCCGAGAATGTCAGCGGAGTGTTTTGGTTAGTGCTCTGCGGACCAGGCACTGTGTTCATTGGCGCATCGTTCACGGCGGTGATTGCGATGCCGCGTGTTGCTGAGCCAGTGGCGGTGCCGTCGTCCGCGGTGAACGTGACCGTGCGTGACAGCGTCGGGTTGTCGCTGCTGTTCTGATACGTCACTGAACGAAGCGCCGTCTGGTAGTTGGCGACTGTCGTTGTACCAGTGAGTGTCAGCACGCCCGTGCCGCTGTTGTAGTTACCGGTGATTCCGAGCTGGTTCGTAAAGCCGAGAGTATCCTCGGCACTGACGAAGCCGGAAGTAATGGCAACTGTTGCGCCGGTCAGGTTCGGACTGTCCTGGTCCGTGACCGTGACGCCGGAATCAATCACCGTCGCCGGGTCGTTCTCGGTGTACGAGAGGTTGCCCGCCGTGGTGGTCACAACCGGAGCGTCGTTCTGCGCGTTGACCGTGATCGTGAACGACTGCGCGCCTGACGTGTTCGAGTTCGGCGGCGTGTTGCTGCCGTCGTCACTCAAGGTCACGCTGAAGCTCGCGGTGCCGTTCGTGTCTGCGGTCGCCGTGTAAGTCAGCGTACCGGTGGTTGCGTCGATCGCCGGGCCGCTCGAGAACGTGAGCGTTCCGGTGGATCCCGTCGGACTGAGGTTGAAGGTCAGGATCTGACCAGTCTCATTCGGTCCAGCGGAGATCGCGGTCGCGAAGTTCAGGACCGTCTGCGGGCCGCCGTCTTCGTTACTTGCCGGCGGATCGGCAGCGATAGTGAACGACGGCGGATCGTTGATCGGATTGATCGTGAAGCTGACTGAACCGATGTCAGACTTCGGATCCGATGCGCCGTTGGTCGTGCCGTTATCCGTGACCGTGTAGTCGAAGCTGGCCGGTCCAAAGTAATTGGCCGTCGGCGTGAACTCGACGTTCGTGCCGTTGATTGCGACAGTGCCGCCAACCGGGTTGCTGACGTTGGTGATGGTCAGCGATTGGCCGCTCTCGTTTGCCGGACCAGGCGAGTCGTTCGCGAGCAGATCCGCAAACGGGATGACGCGCGTGCCGGAGTCTTCGTCGATCGCCGTCAGCGTGTCGTCGCCGGCGACTGGATTGTCGTTGACTTCGGTCACTGACACGTCGAAGGTGTCGGTTGCCGTGCGTCCGTTCGTTGCGGTCACAGTCACCGTGATGGTGGTCGTGCCGTCGGACGGAGTGTTGGCATTGAGCGCGGGCGTGATCTGGAGATTACGCGTCGAGCCACTGCCGGTGATGCTGATATTCGCGTTCGGAACCAGCGTGGTGTTGCTGGACGTTGCGACCACTGAAGCGATCAGTGAGCCGGTACCGTCACCGAGGTTGAAGCTGAAGCTGAGCACGTTGTCCTCAGCCACGCTCTTGTCGGTGATGTCCTCAATCGACGGATGCAACTCGAACGCGCCGATATCGACAGTTTGAATGGCGTCCGGATCCTGCGAGTCAGCGACGCGCGGGAAGCCGAGGCCACGTTGATCGACAGGCAGCGTTTCAGCGCTGTCAGCATCGCCGTCGAGGTCGAACGTGTCGGCCGGGACGTTAGCGTTGCTGCCGGCTTCGACTGCCGAGCTCGTCGACGACAAGTCGTGCGTATTAGTCAGACCGCCGTTGTCGGCCAATGCGCCGAGTCCGGGGTTAGCCACGCCAACCTGGTTGTTGTTGACTCCGTTAGTCAGACCACCTGCTCCACCGGTTCCGATCAAGTTGAACGAGCTGGCTGCATCGACGGTGCCGCTGACGTCGTCAGCCGCATCCGACGCGCCGTCTTCGTTCAGGTTGCCGGCCACGATGGTGTTCTTGAGTGTGGTCGTGCCTGCGTGAGCGCGGATACCGCCGCCAGCGCCGGCCGCGTTGTTGTCGGAATCGGCGACGTTGTTGGTGATCGTGCTGTTCACGCTGGTTGCCGTGCCGCCCAGCACGATGACGCCACCGCCACTGCCAGCCGCGCTGTTACCGCTGATGGTGGTGTTGATGAGAGTCAGGCTGGTGCCGGTCGCGGTGGTGGCGATAGCGCCGCCATCCGCTGAGGCCGCGTTTCCAGTCAGCAAGGAGTTGACGACTGTCAGTGAGCCATCGTTGACGATGCCGCCGCCGTCGGTCGCGCTGCCGCCGCTGATCGTGAGACCAATGATGGCCGCGGTCTTGCCGGAGTTGATATTGAAGACGCGGCTCGCGTTGTTACCGCTGACCGTGATCTTCTCGCCGCTGTTGTTCTTGATGGTGACGTTCTTGGCGACCTGAAGTTCGCCAGTCGTCAACGTGATCGTGTGCGGGCCTGCGCCTGCCAGGTCAAACGTGATCGTCGTTCCTGAGCATACGTTGGCCAGCGCTTCACGCAACGTGCCGGCGCCGGCGTCAGCCGTGCTGGTCACGATCGGGTTTGGCGTACAGGCATTCACAACCTGGGCCACGACGTTGCTCTGCGACGGATCGAAGTTTCCATCGCCCGAGTAATCGGCGCGGATGTTGTGCGTGCCGGCTGTCAGCGTTGAAGTCTGACATTGAGCTGAACCGCTGCTGAGCGGAACGTCGTTGCAAACCACTGCGTTGCCGTTCGACGTGTCGATGAAGTCGACAGTGCCGGTCGGGTCAACGCTGGCTTGCGCCGGGCTCTCGGCAACGGTGGCCGTGAAGGTCACGAGGTCGCCGAAGTTCGACGGGTTGAGATCCGACGCCAACGAGGTCGTCGTGTCGAAGAGATCAACCGGTGTGTTGACCGTATTCGTCGAGACCGGAGTGCCACCGTCTTCAGCAAAACTGACGGTGCCGGTATTCGAGACCTGCGCTGTGCCTGGCGGTACGCCAGTCAGGTTCGGCGGATTGTTGACCGTGGCCTGGAACGTAATTGTCACGCTATCGCCCGGACGCAGCGTGCCGATATTGATCGGACCGACTGTCGTGCCGGTCATCATCGCGGCTGCAACCATGGCGCGCGGCGTGCGAAGCTTTGCGTGGTTGCTGAGCACCTTGCGGGTCTTCGCATCCGACGCTTTGACTTCCAACTTCTGACCGGCAACTTCTGAATACGACGCCGGCTGAGTTGTTACGGTCACGGGCTGTGGCTGGTTGTTGACGGCGACTGACTCGCTGTTCGGCATCTCTGCCGCGTGAGCAGTCGGTTCAATCATCGCAAGCACGCCACCTGCAAAAGCCGACAGCGCGCTGAACGCTTTCGCCATCACCGATCGCTGCGCCGGTGCGCTTTGAACGGCCACTGTTTCGGTCGCCGCATCATTCGCCTGGCGAGGCGCGCTCGCAAACTGATCGTTCGCCTTCGAAGGCGTGGTCAGAGTGCTGAAATCCGAAGGAGTATCGACGGCGAGACAAACGCCTCCCGGAGGTCCGCTTGGCGAGACCGCGCTGCCCGTAAGACTTACCGCAACTTCGGCAGCGACTGCCGGCAAGTTGCCGCGGTTGATCCAGGTGGTCGCAGTGTCGGTGGTGAAGCCTTCGAGGAACAGCCGGTTTGTGTTTGACGCGTCACTCACGCGAACACGGAATGCGCGTACACCAGCGCCGACCGCGTTCGGCACGTTGTTGTTGGCCACATCGCCGCAGGTGATGTTCGATTCACCGGCCGTCGACGAGCCCGAGATCAGGTTAATGCCGGCCACACCCACCGTTCTGGGGGTCACCGTGTTGCTCGTAATCGTTGCGTCGACGCGCGCTGTTTGGAAGCGCGACTGCACGTCGATCGTCGTGTCTTCAGTGCCGTTGACGTTCGATACCGTGTTACCGCTGATCTCGACGATCATGTCGCTCGTCTCCTGAGCGACGAGGCGGACTGCGATGCCGGCGCTGCCGAGCACTTCGATGTCAGGGTTGTTGTTGACGCGTCCTTCCATGTGGCTGTCGAGGAAGGAGGTGATGTTCACCGCCGCGCCGCCACGACTCTGGATCGTCGGGTTATTAAGGATGTTGAAGTTGAACGTCGCCGTGTCGTCGGAGTTGATGTCGATACCGGTTCCGATGTCGGCCTGCGGGTCGAGAGTGCTGCCCGTGACGTCCATGTTGATGGTCGTGTCGTCCTGCGCGAACACCTGGATAGCCTGGGTGCGGAGTCGCAGGAACGAGCTGTTCAGGATATTGATGGTTGCCGTTGGCTGGCCCGCCGCGACGCTGAAGCTGCGGAACTGGAAACCGCCTTCACCGTTGGTATTGACTGGGCCGCCGGACGACTGCGTTTGCGAGTCGCGCAACGTCGATCCGCTGATCGTGAGATTGACGCTCGTGTCGGTGTTGGTCACGGCGAACGCGTCGGTCTCGGAGAAGCGAATCTCGGTGTTGTTGAGAGTGGAAGTGCCCGAAAGGTTCTGGGCCTCGACGCCGCTCTCGTGTACTTCGTTACCAGCACCGTCAACCAGGCTGTTGTCGAATTTGAAATTCGCAACGCCGATGGCGGTCACGCCGTTTTCGACCATCGTACCCGTCAGGTTGAGATTGTCGAACGTAGCGAGTGTCGTCAGACCGTTGAGGTAGATGGCTGAGTTACAGCCGGTGATAGTCAGATCGTCGCAGACGCCGGCGGATCCGCCATCGACTGACGAGTTCGCGTTCGTGAAGTTCATGTTCTTCAGAACGATCGAATCAGCGGTCTGAATGTCCGCGCCGCGCGTCGTGGTGTTCTGGATGGTGCCGCCTGAACCGTCAGTAGTTCCCGTGCCGTTGACTCGGAAACCACCCGGACTGCCGGTGGCTGAAGTGTTCAGGATGATCAGTCCCTTCGTGCCGCCGTTTGCCGCAACTGAGGTCAGTTGGATGTTCAACGGGGTACGGCTGGCTGAGCTCGTCCCGGCGATGTTGATGGCCGCAGCGCCCGCCGCATCAACCGATCCGGTCGTGGTGGAAATCGCGCCGGTGGTCGTGGTCGAGTGAATGCCTTCGGCCGAGCCGGTTGTGAAAACGCTGACGGTGCCGAGGGTCTTCGCGCCCGAGCCGCCGGCGATCGTGATCGCCTGCGCGGTCATGCGCGTTCCGCTGGTACCGAGGTTGAGCGTCGTGAACGTGACGCTGCCGTTAGCGTTGTTGATGTTGATACCGGTGTTGCCAACGCCGCCGGCGGTTGAGCCTGCCGTCACGGAGTTGATCGAAACTGATCCGCCGGTGGTGCCATCGACGTTGACGGCGCGTTGACCGCTCGTGTTGTGCGTGATCGTGCCGCTGTAAGTAACCGTTGGATTGCCGGGGCTGGTACCAACGTTGAAAGCGATGCCTGTCGGGCTCGTGATTGTCGACGAGGCCGAGAAGCTGAAGGTGCCGGAGGAGCCGTTGAGAATGTCAACGCCGGCATCTCCGCCGTTCAGCGTGTTTGTGCCGTTGAAGTTGTAAGTACCGTCGGCATTGTCGAATTGGAGACCGGTGCCTGACGTTGCACTAAGGGTGCCTGTTTGGAACGTCAGGGTGCCTGCGCTGTGTCCGCCTGAGACGCTTACCAGCGCGCCGGTACTGGCTTTCGTTACGTTGCCGCTGTAGGTGAAACCCACGGTGCCGCTATTGACGTTGACCGCGGCTGAACCGGCGTTGCTGCCTGATAGACCACTGCCTGGCGACGTGATGCCAAGCGCGCCGGTGACGTTAACGAGGTTCAGATTGGCGCCCGGTGAACTGGTTGACTCGAACGTTCCGAACGTCACGTTCGCGCCGAAAGCGCCGCTCGTCGAAACGTTCAGCGCGCCACCGGTTCCGGTCAGGTTAATGGTGTTGATAGTCGGCGAGCCGACGGCGCCGCCGTTGATCTTGAAGAAGCCCGGCGTGTTGCCGACGTTCAAGCCGCGGACGTGGTTGTCAGTGCTGAGATCCACACCGTTGCCGGCTGAAGTGACGATGCTCGGAGCGGAGCCGGCCGCACCGGCGAACGTGGTGTAAGCGGAACTGCTGTTGGCAGCCGCTGTGAAAACTGTATTGAACTGAACTGCGTTACCGATCAGCTTCTGCGAAGCGCGCAGGTTGACGCCGTCAGTTTCCGAGTAGGTGCCGGTTCCGGTGCGCAGCGAGATCGTGTCGCCGCTCTTTGGATCGGGAATCGCGCCGGTGGCGGCGTTCGCGGTATTGAACGAAGCGATCGTCGTGAACGGATGGGTAAAAGTTCCCCGGTTCAGTCCGCCAGCGTTGTTGCTGATGAACCACGCCATGCCACTGATGTTGATGGTGACTGTGGCGGTGTCAGTCTTGGAGCCGTCACTGATCTCGTAAGTGAACGTGTCAGCGCCTTCGAATCCGGGAGGCGGCTCGTAACTGAAACCACCGTCGGAGGCGAGCGTGACCGAACCCTTAACGCCACCACGGCCGGTCGCGGTCGTGTCGGTAGCGACGCCGACGTTGGCGCCCACTCCCTGGACCTTCGTAACTGTCAGGCCGGTGGCATTTCCCGTGTCCGGATCTCTGTCGTTAGCGAGCACGCCGCCGGCGGACGCTAAGGTGATGGGAATATTTCCACTAGCTGCATAGGTATCAGGATCAGCGATCGGCTGGGTGTTGACGGAGCCGTCGACGAGCATGGTATGTGCGTCGAGATTATCGTTGAAGATGACGTTGGTAGCGTCCGTGGTCCCGTTGTTTGAGATGGTGACTGTGTATTCAATTTTTTCGGGGTTGGGACTCACGGCGGGATCGGCTTTGTTATCGCCATCGTCGTTGATGAGCGTGCCGACCTTGGTGGCCGTTATCGCTGGCGCGAACGGCTCCGGTGCCGGCGCGGGAAGCGGTGCGCTCTCGGCGACCGCATTCCCGGCCGGCGATGTAGTAGTCGATTTGTCACCTGTTCGTGACTGTCGCTCAGCCCGGCGGCTTGCGGCCGCCGCGACTGGAACAAAGGGAATAATGACGAGCGAGAATGAGAGCAAGCAAGCGATAAACACATTGACATCGCGCCTATTAACATTCAGTGAGACTAGGGCTTTCATCGGGTTCTCCTGCGTTTGGTTCGGGCTTATGAGTTGAGTTCAGGGCCAACTTCGGATTAGCGCTTCTGGGGCGCGAATGCGAAGTTGCCCTAACTCGTGGATATTGCAAGGAACAAGGCGGATCTTGTGAGACCCGGGTAAAGTTTATTTAGGACTGCGTGACGACGCGCTTGAAATGGCGGTCGGCTGGGACCGCCATTCTAGCGCAGTTCGGCTCCATGCGAGCCGGTTTTTTTGGTTCTCTAATACGCGCAATGGCATCGTTATTCCTCAAAACTACGGCCGTTGCGGGAAAATACCTTGCAGAGCGATACAGAAGTTAAGTGTTAAGTACGGCTGCATATTGTTGTGCGGCAGACTACCTCCCGCCGGTGATAAGGCTTGCGGGGCCATCTGGGTAATGGTGAGCGTCGACACGTAGGCGTTGCCGTTCTTCGAGCGAGCGAGAGCGTTGTTGGTGCAAACGTTGGATTCGGCCGGGTCAGCACCGGCGGCCATGAGCGAATGCGTGTGGAGCGGTATTTCGCTCACGAGGAGCGTGACGGTCTCGACTCCAGACATCTCGCCGAGGTCGCGCAAGCTGAGGCCTTGTCCTTGTCCCGGCTGCATGGGCGCGTTGCCCTGCATGTTGGGCAATGCGAAGGTTGATTTTCCGTCGCCGCCGTAGGTGGTGCCGAGCAGCGAGAACAGTGCGGTGTTTTGGGAGATCGGCATTAGTTGCCCGTCACAGAAGGCCCAGCCGGTCGGGGGAAAGTTAAAAGGAAAGATTCGGATTTCGGCTACGAATTGGTCAGACATTTTCTTCTCCTTTAAGTCTGGCTGGGGAATATCCCGAAGAGCGAGATGATGAAGTTGATACAAAGAAACGGCTGACAGTTTTCGTGCGGCTGGCTGCCGCCCGCGGGGCTGATGGCCTGCGCGTTCAACGCATCCGTGGGGACGGCGTTGATGTACAGATCAACCTGCGTCGACTTCGCGACGACGTTGGACGTCGGCGCCTGCTGTCCGGCCGGATCCAGAGATCCCAACATCGGGTGCGTGTGACTTGGGATTTGCTGGGTCGTCAGTGTTTCTTGTTCAGTGCCCGCCATCTCGCCGATTTGATAAGTGGTCCCACTCGGTCCGGTTCCCATGTGAATTGGTACGCGGCTCGCGAGGTTCGGGAGATTGAACGTCTCTTGTCCGTCGCCGCCGTAGGTAGTGCCGATTAACTGGAAGAGCACTTCATTCTCCGAAATGGGAAGCGTCTGCCCTTCGCAAAACATCCAGCCATTGGGTGCGAAATTGCCCCCAAACATTCTGATTTCACCTACATATGGTGCCATTTTCGTCTCCTTCTTAGTTCCGCGACGGGAAGATGCCCTGCAGCGCGATGATGAAGTTCAGCACCAGGTACGGCATCATGTTGTTGTGTGGTTGGCTTCCCCCGACTGGAGGAACGGTACTGGCGATTAGCGGAGACAGGTTGGCAGGCCCATTGTAGATATCGTTGGGGGCACTGCCAGCGAGCAGCGTGGTGTTGTCTGGCGCGTTGGTGTTCGCCGTCGCCGTGGATGCCTGGAGGAAGTGGAGGTGTTGTGGCATCTGCTGAATGTTTACGGTCACGGCGGTACTGCCCGCCGCTTCACCCAATGTATGACCGTTACCCATATGAATAGGCACTTGCCCGCGGAGGTTGGGCAGTGCGAAGTTGGTCTGGCCGTTGCCGCCATAAGTAGTGCCAAGCAATGCGAACAGGGCTTGGTTCTGATTTATGGGCAACAATTGGCCGTTGCACAGCGCCCATCCTTTGGGCGCGAAATTGAACGAGACGATCTTGATTTCACTAAGGAAAGGTTCCGACATGTCTCCTCCTAAAGGAAATTAGAAAACTTCACTCGCGTGACAACAGGGTAGTGGTTTTCTGGGCTGTCGCAGTTTGGTTTAGGCCCCGATTTCTTAAGCTATTTGCTCAAGATCGGGAGGACAGAGCATAGCCCCTGCTTGTGGAGATCTGAAGATCTTCAATTGAAGCGGGGGGGATTCTAGCCTGCGTCCGCTGGAATTACAAGTTATAAAAACAACCCCGTAGAAGTTCGGAGTGGGCCAGTCGCACGCAGGCAATGGCCCCTCCGATTAGATCTCAACTATATAAACTGCTAATCACTCTCCGCCTCCAAATCCGACTCACGGCCGTGGTTGGATTCCTCTACACCAGCTAACGCGAGAACCTGTCGCGAACACCACCATCGGCCCAAAATTAATTTCGTTTTGGACCAGTTTTTCTGCGAAATTTCCTTGGCAGGCACGAATATCCGAAGATAGACTAACCATTGAGAGCACTTACCTTTAACGGTCCAGGAGAAAAGCAAAATGCCGCAATCACGTCGCACCTTCCTAAGGGACGGGCTGTGTTCCGCCGTCTCCTTAGCGGTGCTGTTAGCCAGCTCCCGCGTCGGTCTAAGTCAACAAACTCCCAAACAAGAAATCGGTCGCGTACCTCCCGGCTCTGACGTTCCACTCGAGGCCCAGAAAGACCCCGTTTATCTCTTCCGCGAAGAGACTTTCAAACCGTACGTTGACGGGATCTTTCAGGCCCCGAACGCTCGCGGTGAGATGATCGAATTGCGACTGGTGAAGTTGCAGTCGTTCAAGGCATCAGCCAAACTGACGAGCCGCACACGCGAAACGAAATCGTTCTCGCTGCTGTTCAAGGCCTCTGACGAGTTGCCGCCGTTCACGTCGATTCATACGATTAAGCATCCGGCGCTTGGCGAGTTCGGCCTGTTTCTGACAAAGCGCACGACTGACGACGGTGGTATCTATTATGAAGCCGTCATCAATCACTTTCAGTAATTATCAAAACAAGACCATCTGACCCCGACTTAAAAACGATCGATGAGCGACTCAAACACCCACACTCCGGTTAACGTTTCATTGCGTCCGGTGACAGCCGAGGACAAGGAATTTCTAATCTCAGTCTACGCAGGCACTCGCGCCCAGGAATTGGCCCAGGTGCAGTGGGAAGAAGGGCAGAAGGAAGCTTTCGTTCGCTGGCAATTTGAAATGCAACACCAGGAATACCAGAAGCGATTTCCGGACGCGCGTTACAGCGTGATTCTGGTGGACGGCGTTCCCGCCGGAAGGATATGGGTCGGAAGTGACGACAAGCAAATCCGGTTACTCGACATCGCGGTGATGGAGCAGTTCCAGAACCGCGGTGTCGGAACCATTCTGCTGCGCCAGTTGATGGACGAAGCCACGCAGGCAAACAAGGTGCTTCGCCACATGGTCTTCGTGCTGAACGACAACGCGCACCGTTTTTACGAACGGCTCGGGTTTACGACCATCGAGGATCTCGGCGGGTACAAACACATGGAGTGGGTGCCTGGCCAGACACAAACGGCCACGTCGTAGGATTCTTCAGCCGCCCGCCTGGTCGGTTTTCGCTTGAGCGTCGGCCTTGTAGTAGTTGTAGACCGCTTCGTAGCGATACCCGTCTGTCTCCTGCGAGAGGGGCACCAGGAACAGCTCAAACTCACCCATCTGCGGATGGGCCAGCCGGTAAGTGGCCTGCGGCAGGAGAAACTCCAGCGAGCCTTTAAAGAAGACGGAGAAGCGTTCCATGCCGGCCTCTTCGTGCGCTTCGACGGGCCGCGTCTCTACGCCGACCAGCGTCAGATCGAGCGGTTTCGGCGCGTTGACTAAAAGCTGAAACGGTGTGTTCAGTTGTTGTCTGAAATCTTCTTCACTCTGCCATTCACTCATGGCCGCTAACCTTATCACATTTCTCTGGGTTCCTCTGCGTTCCTCTGCGGCTCGGCGGTTATTGCTTTTCAACTCCACGTTTACCGCCGAGCCGCAGAGGGACGCAGAGCAACGCAGAGAATTTCAAATTAGACTCACCCTTAGCTCGACGACTTCAACTGCGCGCGCAGGTTGAGATTGCGAATGAGACGGTGAAGATAGTTCGGATGCACGCCGAGGAGTCGTGCCGCTTCGGTGTAGTTGCCTTTGGCTTCTTCGATGGCTTTCAGGATGATCTGTTTCTTCGTCTGAGTGACGGCCTCGTGATAACCCATCGTCGATTGCGCGGCCGAAGCTCCGCGTTCGAGTAACGCCTCCGGCATGTCCTCCGGGAGAATGACGTCGGTCGTTCCTAACACGATCGCGCGCTCGATCGCGTTCTCGAGTTCGCGAACATTACCGGGCCAGTCGTAAGCCGTCAAACAGTTGCGCGCATCCGCGGATATGCCACGCAGCTTCCGATTGCACTTCGTGCCGTATTTGTCGGCGAAGTAACTCGCCAGCAGCATGATGTCCTCACGCCGATCGCGCAGAGCCGGCATTTCGAGCGACACGACATTCAATCGGTAATACAGATCCTGCCGAAACTCATTAGCTTCGATCGCGTCTTCGAGGTTCTTGTTAGTGGCGGCGATGACGCGCAAGTCGACTTTGATCGTCACTGTTCCGCCAACGCGCTCGAACTCTCGTTCCTGCAACACGCGCAACAGTTTCACTTGCAGCGCGGGCGTCAGTTCGCCTATCTCATCGAGAAAGACGGTACCGCCGTCGGCGACTTCGAGTCTTCCCTTCTTCTGTGCAAACGCGCCCGTAAACGCGCCTTTCTCGTGACCAAACAACTCGCTTTCCAGCAGCGATTCAGTCAGCGCCGCACAATTAACGGCCATGAACGGTTTCTGCACGCGTTTACTGTTGCGATGAATCGCGCGCGCCGCGAGCTCTTTTCCGGTTCCACTCTCGCCCGCAATCAGGACCGTCGAATCGGTCGGCGCGACCTTCGAAATGAAGTGATAGACGCGCTGCATGGCCGGACTCTCGCCGACCATGTTGTGCTCGATATTGACGTCGGCGAGCAGGCGTTCGTTCTCAGTCTGGAGCCATTCGAAGTGGCGCGCGTTTTCGATCGCGACGGCGGCGATGCCCGCGATGGCGGTGACGAGCTGAAGCTGATCGCGGTTGAAATGATCGCCGGCTATTGTCGTGTCGAGATAAAGCACGCCGAGCCGGTGATCGATCATGAAGAGCGGCACGCACATTACGGAATGCGTCCGTGCCTGGACCACGCTGTCAGACGCAAGGATCGGCTGCGTCTCCGGATCGTTAGCCAGCAGCGCCACGCCTTCGCGCAACACCTGCTGCGCAATCGTCCGGCTGACAGTGACCGCCTTGTCTTTGCCGCTGACGCGATCCAGCCCGAACACGAAACTCGAATCCAGCGATTCATCGTTCGTCAAAAGGATCGCGCCGCGTTGTGCGGGAACGACTTCGAAGAGCAATTCAAGCAGCCGCTGCAACAGCTCGTCCAACCCGCGAATCGCGTTGATGCTCGTGCTGATCTTCATCAGCGCGCTGAGATCGCGCGCCATCAGGTACGTCGCATCGTCCATGCGGATCTGCAACGTCGGACCACTCACGACCTGCGACTCGTCGAGCTTGACTTCGCTGGACCGCGTCGCGGCTTCACCTTCGAAGATCAGAAATACGAACTGCGAGTCACCTATCCGTAGCCGGTCGCCGTGCTGCAGGATGCGCGACTTGACCGGGACGTCGTTCACGAAAGTCCCGTTGAGACTGTCGAGATCGGTGATGACGAAGCCACCGTCCTGTTTTTCGATTTTAGTGTGACGGCGCGACACGGAGGCGTCGGCGACGGAAATATCGGCCGCGGTTTCGCGGCCAATCACGAGCGAATCTTCGCTCATGGTGAAGATAGTTCCTTTTAGCTTCCCTGAAATCGCTGCGAGTCGTGGGTCCATATGAACGTCTCGGCTATCCGAACAGATAAAGTACTATCCGATCGGATAGCGTGATGCCGGGGCGTAGAGGGTCAATTCTACAGATTTTGCGGAGATTTGGGTCAAAACAAATATGGCACGAGAGTAGCAAAGCGATGAGGTCACTGGAAGGAATTAAATCCAGGGTAAGCAAACCAGAAAAGGAACCCCTGGTTTGCCGGGAAAGCAGCGCGCGGATGCCCGCCTAACGAACATGAGTCGCCTGACTCGTCGCTCGCCGCTTCCCAGGATCAGAGCAGCAACCCAACGCCCCCGGGTTGCTGTTCTGGTTTTTGTCACACGCTGAGGGAGATTGAGCGTGGTTCTCGCGTTATGTACTAAAAGCAGGATTGATCGCCCAGAGGTTCTTGGACCAGCGGCAAGGCTTGTTGTGTAGGTCATTCGGCGGACAGCCCCCTGCTGCTGTTAGCTGAAGCGAGCCAGTCCATTTTCCTTTTAGGTTCAGCATCTGGCGCTTTACCACCAAGCGGCGGCATACCAGGTCTGAACAACAACTCACCAACCTAGAACTGGCTAATCAGCCAATGGAGGAAACATGTCTATTCGAATCGTGATAAAGGAACAGGACAAGATCAGTTCCAAACAGAAAGAGATCAATAAGGGACAACGGGACATCAACGGCGCGCTCTGTTACGTCGACTGGCACGCGATCAAAGCCCTCAAACTGCTGGCCGACGAACTGGCGAAGAAGGTGCCGAACCTGGATCTCAATGAAGTGCGCAAAGAGATTGGCAAGGCCTACTACACAAGTGAAAAAGTTGCCGACATCGATCCCCCAGGCTGCGGTGACGAATTCGACGTCAATGATCCCGACAAACCGGAAACGAAACCTGTTGAACCGAACCAACAGATAAAAGCTGCCTAGCCGCGGCCCTCTCCCCGACACCACTGCTCGGCAGCTCCGTCCTGAAGCAGCGAACACTTAAGCCTTACCGTTCGCTGCTTATCATTGTTGCGTTAGTGAGTTTCGCGCCTCTCTGACAAACGACCTGTTTGAAGTCAGGCGACCAGGCATACGCGAAAATAAGATCGCCAGTGAAATTCGTCAGTTGCTTCGAGGCTTTGGTGCGGAGATCGTAGCTCCAGATGTTTGATGTGCCGTCGACGTTCTTTATGAAGCTCAACGTGTGGTCGTCGAGCCAGTAAATGCGTTGCCACTCGATCTCGTCAACCGGAAACTGGTCCAAAAGTCGGCCGTCGTCAGCAGAAAAGATCGCCACTCCGTGCGTGCCTGACTTGGTCTCAAAACGAGCGGCAAACATGCGCTGATCAGGCGAGTAGACCGGCATGCGGTAGCGGTCCGCGAGTTTGACGGGTTGCCCACCGCTGAATGGAAGTTTCCAAATACTCCTCGTCCCATCAACGTTTCGTTCGTAAATGATCCACTGATCGTCCGGTGACAATGAGGGATAGTAGTTTCGATCGTCGGATGTCAGGCGAGTGACGTTGCTGCCGTCTTCAGCGTCCATGCGATAGAGATCGAATGTCTTGTTTCGCGTCGACACGAACACGACGTAACGGCCATCGGAGGACGTGACTGGGCTGTAGTTGTTGCCGGCATCCCGGGTTAGCAGGACTTGATTGGATCCGTCGGGGTTAATTTGCTCGATATTCAGCCGGTCCTGCGCGATGGCCGAAAAGATAATCCTGCCGGTTCGGGACCACGTGAGGCCGTAAGTCAGCCCCTGGCCGCCGGAGTTGATTAGTTTTGGATCGGTGGAACCATCGAGCGTTGCGATCCACGTGCGCCACGTCCAACGAGTCTCGACGGTGACCGTCTTGTCGCCGGCCACGCTGACGTGGCGATAATCATTGACTTCGGTGGTCAGCTTTTGAGCAACGCCCTCGGGATAGCTCATACGCCACAATTGGTGCGTAATCGCGTCGCCATCCCTGGCGCTGAATATCAACCCGGTCTTGTCGCTTTCCCAGTCAACGCCGTACACCGACGACCATGACTGTTCACCGATCGCGCGGTCTTCTCCAGTGTTGACGTTGAACGCGATCAGCTTCAGTCGATGGCCTCCGTCCCAACGACTCACCGGACAAACGATCGTACTTCCATCGGGAGACCACGAAAGACCGTACGTCGAAAATTCATGCGGTCCTTTGCGCGTTGCAAGCACGCGTTCATTCGTGCCGTCGACGTTCGCCAGCATCAGCAAAAACTCGCGGTGCTGACTGTCATGACGCACAAACGCGAACCGATCGCCGTCCGGCGAGAAAGTGATGGGACTATCGACGCGTTCGCTCACCTTTACCGCGGGACCGCCGGGCAGCGCCAGCCGGTAAAGGACTCCGGAGTGACTCTTCTCCTTGCGTGTGAAGTAGAGATACTCGTTATCGCGGGAAAAGGTGACGCCGAGATATTGGACGTCGGCGGCCGGAACGACTTCCGAGGAGCCAAACGTCGCCGTGATCATCAGCACCAGCCTTTGCTTGCCGTTCTGCTCCTCGACGTGGGCCACCTTCTTGCGGTCGGGCGAGATCGCCGCGCAGATGGTGTTGTTATTGTTGGTGAGCGTCTTCATCACAGGCGCCGGCACAGGCTCTTTTGGCACGATTTCCTGGGCGTTGGAGGCCTTGTCGAAGATCCGGTTGTACCAGCGCGGCATGTTGGGAATCAGCAGAAGCAAAACAAGGACGCCCGTGGCGCCGGTGAAGAGCGCGGCGGCTTTGTGCGTCCTGATTTCGGTGAAGATAAATTCCGCGGTCGAGAGCGCCTGCGACTTGATGCGCGGGAGGATTCCCGAATCGGAGTCGATCGTGCGCGTCTGCTGTCCGACCGGCGGCGGATACCACGCGGGCGCAGTCAAAACGCCGTTGTCACTCGCGCGTTCGAGCTCCTTCTGTAACGTATTCAGATCCGCGGCGAGTTTCGTCATCGATTGATAACGGACCGCGCGGTCCTTCTCGATCATTTTTCTGACTAACTCTCGGTACCGCGGCGGGAGGTCATCCGGCAAAGCGAGCGCGGGAGACTGTGGTCCAACGATCAAGGCTATCGTGCCGTTCGGCGTCTTTGCCTCGAACGGCATCGTGCGCGTCAACATCTCATACATGACGACGCCGAGACTCCAAATGTCAGTGCGCTCGTCGAGATCGAATTCACGCAACTGTTCCGGAGACATGTACTTGACGGTCCCCATCAACGTCCCTGCTTCGGTTCGGACTTTGGTGGAGACGGCGTTGACGTCGAGTGGCTCTTCGGCGACGACTTCCGTGAGTTTCGCGAGGCCGAAGTCGAGCACTTTCACATAGCCGTCGGGGCGCAGCATTATGTTTTCGGGTTTGATATCGCGATGGACGATGCCGGCCGCATGAGCGGCGGCGAGAGCGGCGGCTACCTGTCCGGCGATTTGGAGCGCTTCGATCGGAGTGACCGGCTCGCGCGACAACTTGTCGCGCAGCGTGATGCCCTGAATGTACTCCATCGCGATGAAGTGACGGTTGTTCTCCGTCACTCCAACGTCATGGATCACGCAGACGTTCGGATGGTTCAGGGCCGATGCGGCGCGCGCTTCCTGTTCGAAACGAAGCACGCGGCGAGGATCGGTCGCAAATTGGCGCGCGATCATCTTGAGGGCGATCTTGCGGCCGAGCTGCTCGTCGTTTGCGAGGTAGATCTGGCCCATCCCGCCTTCGCCCAACGGGCACAGGATCGTGTAACGTCCAACCTTCTGCCCGGTTGAAAACTCGGCGGGTTCCTTTGCTGCGCCGGAGAGCATTCCGGCCGCAAACTCGTACGCCGGCGCGCTGAGAAAGTCGGCGTTACTCTCGTCGGCGGTCAGTAACGCTTCGACCTGTTCGCGAATCGACGGATCGTCACCGCAAGCCTGGTTGAGAAACTCAAAGCGCTCGGCGGGCGGGCGTTCCTGAGCGGATTGAAATATCTCCTTTATGCGCTGCCATCTTTCATGGGTGATCATGTCGATTCTTGAGAGGGTTAAGCTGTCGGATGTATTACTGACTACTAACGCGAGATTCGCCGCGTAACTCCCTCAAGGGGAAATCGTGCCCCTCGTAAGTTCCACTTTCATAAAGGCTTTCGCCGTTCGCCACTCACGCTCGATCGTGGCGTGCGAGATCTGCATCACTTCCGCTGTCTCTTTGATCGTCAGTCCGCCGAAGAAGCGCAACTCGACTATGCGGGCCTGAGTCGGATCGATCTCCTGAAGCTCGTTCAGAACGTCGTGCAGGGCCAGCAGGTCTGTATCAGGCTGTTTGCCGAACGCGGGAACGTCTCGCAACGACACTGCCAGGCGATCGCCGCCGCGTTTTGTAGCGACGTGCGCGCGTGCGTAGTCGACGAGAATGCGGCGCATGAGTTGGGCCGCGACGCCGAAGAACTGCGCGCGGTTCTGCCAGCTCATGCTGTGCTGATCGAAAAACTTCAGGAACAGCTCGTTGACGAGCGCGGTGGGTTGGAGTGTGTGTTCGCGCCGCTCCCGGCGGAGGTAGCCTTCGGCGATGCGGTGAAGTTCGTCGTAGACCAGCGGCATCAATTGGTCGAGGGCTTTGTCATCACCGTTACTCCATTTTTCAAGGAGCTGTGTGATGGCTTCAGACGAGCGAGTCGTCATTCTGTGTCTCTTTCCTGTAGACCGAGTGTGGTGAAGAGGGCGATCTTCAAGGGTTAAAGACGAGGATTCTACACCTTAAAAAATTTTTTTGAGGGAATTTTCATGCGGAGCGCGCGTTATAGGTAGGCAACGGAACAAGGGGTAAAACGTAAAGGGACAGAGAGGCGGGGTCATGAACAATAACCTCCCGCGAGTTGCTCATGAACAGTTGCTCATCAGACTTCTCACCCCCGCCCGCGAAGAAACAAAGCGGCAAGCCCAAATCCTCCGCCCTTGCCGCTTTGTTTTATTTTGTTTGGTGATGTGATCAGTGGTGCCTGACCGCGGTTTTGGTTTCCGAGACGATGAGCCAGTTGTTAGTCGGCGTGACCGGGACTGACTTGTGCTTTTCAAGCCAGTCGATGATCAACTCCCGAATCTCCTCACTGGATCGATAAACGACTGGGGCGTTCTTGTACATCGTGTATCCGCCGCCTCCGTTCACTCGATAATTATTAGTCGCCAGTCGAAGCTTTTGCGTAGGCGCAAGAGGCCGGTCTCTGTAGCGCAGGTTCTGAATGCGACTGCCGATCGGCTTCGTGATGTCGATGCGATAGGTGACACCTTCAGCGACGTCGAAATTGTAAGCAGGAACCTTCTCGTCGATCAGTTCCTGAGGCGATTTGCCCGGTTCGTAAGGCTTGAAATACTTCGCCGAGTGCTCGAGCGCATCTTTCAGTTGCTGCCCCGTCACTTCCAGAACCGCAAGCGTGTTTTCGTAAACATAAAGCTCGGTAATGTCGCGCACCGTCACCGGACCTTTGTCGATACGCGCCTGCTGATTGAAACTCGCGACCATCGACACGTCCGCCTTGCCCGCTTCGAGCTGCACCTTCTGGACCAGGTCGAGTATCGCCGTATCGCGAAAGCGCGCATCTTCGGCCGTTAGATCGTCCGGCGACTGTGCAATGACCCGCGCGAGCCATTCCTGCGTCTGTCGATCATAAGGCTCGGCGAGTTTGACGACTTGCGGATCGGGTTCGACGCGATCGTCAGTCGGAATCGTGCGCGCTGACTTCGCATAGACGCGCCAACCGTTTGGATCCTTCTGAAGATACAGATCCGCGCGCGCGAGATGTCGGCCCCAATGGTTCGCCTGCGCCAACAGCACACCGTTGATGTAAAGCGATGGAACGTCGCGATGCGTGTGGCCCATGAAGATGACGTCAACACCCGGCACTTCCTTCGCGATCGTGACGGCTTCGTTTTCGTGCGGCACCTGCCCCGGATTCGCTTCGCCGGTGCGCAGATCTTCGCCGAGCCCCATGTGCATCGCGATAACGACGACGTCGACCTTCTCCTTCGTGCGCAGCTCAGTGACCCACTTGCGCGCCTCGGGAACCGGATCGTGAAACTCGAGCCCCGCATAGTTCGGCGGGTTGTCCCAGTTCGGAACTCCCGGCGTCGTCAGTCCCAGGATTCCGATCTTCACGCCGGCGACGTCCTTGACGATGTATGGCTTGTAATGCGGTTTCTTTGTCGCGATGTCGTAAGTGTTCGCTGACAGCCAGGGAAACTTCGCTTCGCCGCGAGCTTTCTCCAGCACCTTGAGTCCGAAGTTGTACTCGTGATTGCCGACGGTCATCGCGTCGTAGTTGAGCGAGTTCATCACGAGCATCATCGGATCGGTGCGCACGTTGTTTTTACGACTATGGAACGATTCGAGGGGCGAGCCTTGGATCGTGTCGCCGGAGTCGATCAGAAGGCTGTTCGGCTGCTCTTTGCGTACGCGGTTGATGAGCGTCGCGACCTTCGCGAGGCCGCGGTTGTCCGATTTGTTCGTGTAGTAATCGATGGGATTGATGTTGCCGTGCAAATCGGTCGTGCCGAGGATCGTGATCTGCACCCGGTCCGGCGCGAAGCTGTGTACGGCGAAAACCAGCGTCAACAAAATGCAGAGAACTGTTGACGATGCGATGACAGGCGAGAGTTTTCTAATTTTCATTGTGGCTGATGATTGACAAACACTTCCGCAGCAGTGGCGCCGTCGATCCTGACTTCATGAATCCGTTGGAAGTTGGTTCGAACGTAATCCAGCTCGTCGCGGTTCTCAAAATACGTGCGCCCGCGCTGCACAATAACGTAAACCGGGCCGGCGGCGAAACGCACATCAAACTCGCGCGATGAGATCGTCTCCGACTTCAGATCCTGCCGCCCGAACGACGATAGATAGTAACGCGCGACTGCCGGGGTTTCATGCGCCATCGTCGCTCCGTTCGGCGCGGCTTCGCAAACGAACCTGATCGCTTCGCGCAAACCCTCGTCGTAAAACTCGTCATGCGGGAAGAAGTATCCGGCTTTGCCGGGCGCGAGCGCATTCGTGTAGAGTGCGAAATGTGGACCGTTGGCGTAAGCAGTCCAGGCCGGCAAGACGACGAACAGCGCCACGGCCAACGCTGAGACGACGACCGGCGCTCGCTTGTATGCGTCAAAACGCCGGCGCGCAAACCGAATCAATCCCATCACGCCGACGGCTGCGAGCATGTAAACCCACGGCATCAGCGACAGCGTGTAGCGCAACCACTTTCCGCCGATCAGCGAGTACGGAACAATCCAAAACAGAAACATGAACAGCAGAAACGCATGGCCCACGTGGCGCGGACGTCGCACGGCAATGATCAGGCCCACGACAAATGCAGCGCCGATGATCAGCGGCACTTTCACCGCGAGAAACAGCAGGTAGAAGTAGATGGGCGTGCCCCAGAACGGCGAGCTCGACATGTTGTTCTTGTACAGCTCGCCGGCGAAGAGATAGCCCGAGTGCGTCAGCAGCCGTTCGCTCATGTAGGCGTTCAGGTAGTTCCAGATTTCGGGAAGCAGCACCGCCGGGTTCGCAACGAGAAACACGCCGATGATCGTCAGATAGAACCAGCCGGGAACGCGTCCGCCGGGTTCGCCGGGCACCGCTTTCCGGACTCGAAAGTTATGATGGAAAAGCATGTTCAGGCCGAAATAGTGAGGGAAATACTTCGAGGCGATCATCAAGCCAAATGAAACGGCGCTCGCTGCATAACGTCGCGCCCGACCTTGTTTGTCTGCCGGTGAAAGCTGTTTTGCGCGAGCGAAAAAGAAGAACGCGAAGAGCATGAAGAAGACGAGCAGCGAGTCTTCCTTGCCGATGCGGTTGTGCGTGATGGCGTTGATGCCGAAGGCCCAGAACGCGGCCGCCAGCATTGCGGTCCAACGATCGAAAAACGCAGCCGTGAGGAGAAACAGCGGGATGACGGTCAAGGCGCCGATCAACGCGTTCGGCAGACGAAGTGCGACCTCGTCACTGGCCGGAACCGCGTTCAAAGAACCCCACATCAGCACCTTCATCAGCATCGGATGCTCGCCGTTGGCGGTGAAGTCGCCGCGCTGGTACGCTCGTACGGCATCCAATTTGTTCATCTCGTCTTCGGCAAAGCCACTGGCGCCGAGTTGATTCACGCGGAGACCGAAGCCGAGCACCACCAGAATGACCAGACTGCCGATGATCGACCATTCCAAACTCCCGACCAGGCTCAGACGGTCGATCTTCCAGCTCTGCCGGGCGGTTACATCGACCAGCGGCGTGGAAGTACTGAATTTTAAATTGCGAGCCACGCTTACTTCCTTAACAACATCCGTGCCCTGACTCGTTGTTAGCTTAGACCAAAATAGCTTATGGTAGTAGTCAACTCTTAATTTGACAGATGGATAATTTAGTTACCTCCAATATTCGCCAACGACCCATTCGCACGCTCGTGAGCGTGGCGGGAATTGCGCTCGGCGTCGCTCTCGTCATGCTTTTTACCGGTCTTGCCCGCGGCATGTCGAACGACCTCCAACGCCGCGCAAGCAACGTCCGCGCCGAGCTGATTTTCATGCGTCCGGGCGCCGTCCAGTTAACTTCCACCACCGCCAATCTCGACACGCGATACGTCGACCGGTTGAAAGCCATCGAAGGCGTCGAGGAAGCGCTGCCGCTGATTCGCTACATCTTTCAGGGCGCGCGCGGCGTCGGGCTGGAACAGATCGACGGCGTGGACTGGAACACTTACGCAGGCATGAACGGCATCAGCATGGCCGAGGGACGCGGGCCGCAGGGACCGAACGAAATCGTCATTGACGAGACGAAGGCACGCAACAACAACCTCCGCCTCGGCGATTCGCTCAAGCCGTTTGGCACTGACGAATATCGCATCGTCGGGATTTACTCGCCGGAGTCCGGAGCGCGCGTGAAAATGTCACTCGAGGCGATGCAGCAGGCTCTCGAGTCTCCCGGCAAAGCCACGTTGATTTTTGTGAAACTGCGGAATCCGGATCAGTTGGAGGAAGTCGCCGCGCGTATCAATCGGGAGTTGCCGGGCAACACGATTCAACCGACTCGCGACGTCTTTACGAGTTTCGAAAAGAGCATTCCGTATCTCGGCGTTTTCCTGCGTGTGTTGGTGGGACTGGCCGCCGTTGTCAGCGCGCTTGTCGTGATGTTGGCGATGTATACGACGATCACGGAACGCACGCGCGAGATCGGAATTTTGAAAGCGATGGGCGCGTCGCGCGGCTACATCGTGGGGATCATCGAGAAGGAAGCGATACTGATCAGCGTGATCGGATTGATTGCGGGGTTTGTCGTCTCGATGATCGCCGGCTACTTGATTCACCGGGCGTACGGATTGGTTTTTGAATACAGTTGGCGCTGGGCCCTGATCGCGGCCGCGATCGGTTTGCTCGGCGGCGCGCTCGGCGCGCTTTACCCAGCCTGGCGCGCTTCAAATCTGGATCCCGTCAACGCGCTCGCATACGAGTAATTCATTCGCTCGCTGCAACTGGTTGAGATAGATCAGTAGCAGTCTCCTCCGAGAGATTGCGCAGCGACAATCCGCGTTTCCAGATCAACGCAACGCCGATCGCACTCCAGAAAATGTCGCGGCCCTTGCGAATGATCGCGAGCGTCTCGCCGATGCCGCGCGCGAACCCGAGCACCTTCGAAACCTGTCCAGTCCCACCCTCGTCGACACCCGCCCGCAACGGAATAAACTTGAACGCCACGTTGATGATCCGGTTCACCGATTCGAGAATAAACGCCTGCCGCAACGACGGCGCTACCGGACTGATAAACGAAAGTGTCGTGTAAACCTCGAGCACGCCCGCCACGTGAAACGACAGATCGAGCGCAAAGATTGAAAGAAACCGTCGCTGGTTGCGCTCATAAAACCCATAGACGCGTTCTTCGAGCACCTGCGCGCGCGGCGCCAGTTTCGTCATCAACTTCGGCGCGATCCCGCGCCGCTCGAGGTAACGAAGCGCTCGACTGAGAAATCGCACCTCACGCCTGATGAGTAAGTACCCGAGCAGCACGATGACGAGCGTCACCACCATGGCGACGATGCTGGCGTAACGCAACGGCTTCGGAAGCGAGAAACTCAGCAACAGCGTCGCAGTGCCGCAGAAGATAAAGATCGTGACTGACAGCGCGTAGAAAATGTTTTCGATCGCGAGCGCCGACAGTCCGACCATTATCGGCACGCGGTCCTTCACGAAAACGGCTTTCGAAGGTTCGCTCACGGCGACGCTGACGAACGGAATGATGTTGCCGAGCGCGTCGCCCATCAACCGCGCGGCGAACGCGTCGCGAAACGGTAGACGGTGCGGCGCTTCGACGCAGCGCGTCCAAGCCAAAGCGCGCGCGACGTATCGCAGGCTTGAAATGGCGATGATCAGCAGGAAACCGGCGCCGAGCCGTTGAATGCCGCCAAGGATCTCGCCAATGCCGGCGCTGGTGACGAAATACACGAACAGCAGCAGTCCGAGCAGACCGAATATGATTCCAAGTGGCGCGAATCTCCTGCCTCGGCTTCGTGTTTCCACTTGTTTTACTGGCGGTTTTGGAGTGGGCATTACGGGCGTTTGTTTTATGCGGCAACAGCCATGCCGCCATAAATTAAAACACACATTTTCATGGGCTTTTGCCTTTTTCGTTTTGGCTTGATTATGATGCTACGTTCATTCTAGCGACAAACAAATAGAGCACGATACCAATGAGTCAATCACAACCAGCGATTGGGCAATCTGCAACCACCCCGCTCACCACTCTTTCCGAAGACGAGTCAATGTTTCGATCGAGCGTCCGCGAGTTTGCCGAGGGCGAACTGCGCCCGCGGGTCGAGCACATGGACGAAGCCGCCAAGCTCGATCCCGCGATCATCAAGCAGTGCTTCGACCTCGGTTTGATGGGCATTGAAACGCCGGAAGAATACGGTGGCGCGGGTGCGAATTTCTTCACCGCGATCCTCGCCGTCGAAGAGCTTTCGCGCGTCGATGCGTCAGTCGGCGTTTTCGTCGACGTGCAGAACACGCTCGTCAACAACGCCTTCATCCGCTGGGGCACGCCCGAGCAGAAGCAGAAATACCTGACGCAGCTCGCCGGCACGAACGTCGGCGCGTACGCGTTGAGCGAACCCGGATCGGGCTCGGACGCCTTCGCCATGCAGACTCGCGCAGTCGACAACGGCGACCATTACGTTTTGAACGGCCGCAAGCTGTGGATCACGAACGGCATCGAAGCCGAGATCTTCGTCCTCTTCGCGAACGCGAATCCCGAAGCGGGCTATCGCGGCATCACGGCGTTCATCGTCGAGAAGAGTTTCCCGGGTTTTTCGATCGGCAAGAAAGAGAACAAACTCGGCATTCGCGCGTCGTCAACCGTCGAGCTGATCCTCGAAGACTGCAAGGTGCCGAAGGAGAACATCCTTGGCGAAGCAGGCAAGGGTTACAAGATCTCGATCGAGACGCTGAACGAAGGACGCATCGGCATCGGCGCGCAGATGATCGGCATCGCCGCCGGCGCGCTCGAAAGCGCAATCGCCTACACCGCCGAGCGGCAACAGTTCGGCAAATCGATCAACCAGTTTCAGGGAGTTCAATTCCAACTCGCGGAGATGGCCACGGAGCTCGAGGCCGCGCGCCTGATGGTCTACAACGCCGCGCGCATGAAGGACGCCGGTTTGAACTTCGTGAAGGAAGCGGCGATGGCGAAGCTTTACTCGTCACGCGTCGCCGAACGCGTCAGCTCGAAGGCGATCGAACTATACGGCGGCTACGGTTACGTGAAGGACTATCCGGTCGAGAAGTACTGGCGCGACTCGAAGATCGGCGCCATTTACGAAGGCA
This sequence comes from Pyrinomonadaceae bacterium, assembly GCA_036279935.1. GTDB lineage: Bacteria > Acidobacteriota > Blastocatellia > Pyrinomonadales > Pyrinomonadaceae > PSRF01. Next base: position 30,112 of record DASURS010000035.1, on the reverse strand, counting down.
CGTCGAACATGCAGTTGCAAACGATCGCCAAGTTGATAATCGGAAAATGACAGCGTCACGCATCCAATTATTCGAGCAGATGCTCGCGACTGATCCGGGAAACACGGCAGTGCTTTTCGGACTGGCAAAGGAATACGAGAAAGCGGGTCGGGACCAGGATTTGATCGATGCACTCAAGCGATATCTGGAAGCCGCGGACGACGAGGGAAACGCGTTCGGCATGCTGGCCGCCGCGTACGAACGAACGGGCCAGAAAGACAAAGCGCGCGAGGCCTATCAGCGCGGAATCGAAACAGCGCAGCGCCATGGCCATCCCGGAATGGCCGAAGAGTATCGCATGACCCTGGCAAGCAATTATGAAGACTGATACCAAAGTATTGAAGCTGGTGCCCAAGACGAATTCGAGTTCGGCAACCTCGACAAATTCGACCGCTTCAACGAAGCCGCAGCCTGACGAGCCGGAAAAGATCGCGGAACACGGCGGCGCCACGGTGCCCGCGCCCGTCGAGGAACTGGTTTCACGTCCGGCGACGCCGCATGTCGTGCCTGCTGCGGCCGCACCCGTAACCTCGAAGGCCGGCGATCTGCCCGACAGCAAGTTGCTGCTCGACATGTATCGCACGATGTATCTCTCGCGACGGCTCGACGACAAAGAGATCCAGTTAAAAGGACAGAACCGGATCTTTTTTCAGATAAGCGGCGCGGGTCACGAGGCGGTGCTCGTCGCCGCCGGCGTCGTGCTGAAAGCAGGTTACGACTGGTTCTACCCGTACTATCGCGATCGCGCGCTCTGTTTGCAGTTGGGCATGACGCCGCTCGAGCAGTTGCTCTCCGCCGTCGGCGCCGAAGCGGATCCGAACTCACACGGGCGCCAGATGCCGTCGCACTGGGGACACAAGAAACTCAACATCGTTTCGCAGTCGTCGCCGACGGGAACGCAGCTGCTCCAGGCCGTCGGTTGCGCGGAAGCGAGTTACCGCTGGTCTCTGCTCCCGGAGTTGCAGGAACGCGTCAAGGGATTTCACGCGGATGAAGTCACGTACGTTTCACTCGGCGAAGGCACGTCGAGCGAAGGCGAGTTCTGGGAAGCGCTCAACACGGCGTCGAACCTGAAGCTGCCCGTCGTCTTCCTGCTCGAAGATAACGGCTACGCGATCAGCGTCCCGGTCGAGGTGCAAACGCCCGGCGGCAACGTCTCGCATCTCGTCGAAAACTTTCCGTCACTTTACGTGCAGCGTTGCGACGGCACCGATCCGATCGAGTCGCTCGAAACGATGCGCCGCGCGGTCGATTACTGCCGCCAGCGTCAAGGACCGGCACTCGTCCACGCGAAGGTGATCCGCCCGTACTCCCACTCGCTTTCGGACGATGAAAAACTCTATCGCTCAGACGAGGAACGCACCGGCGAGGCCGAGCGCGATCCCGTCAAACGTTTCGGAGCGCTGCTGATCAACGAAGGCGTTATCGACCAGGACGGGCTACAGAAGATCAAAGACGAAGTCGATCGTGAAGTGAACGACGCCGCCGACCAGGCGCTCGCTGCCGCTCAACCCGCGCCCGACACCGCGCAGCTTTACGTCTTCTCGCCGGACGTCGATCCGACGTCGAAAGAGTTCGACACTGAAGTAGACCCGCAACTGTCCGGCAATCCCGGCACGATCGTCGATCTCATCAATCGTTGTCTGCACACGGAGATGGAACGCGACCCGCGCATCGTCGTGTTCGGCGAGGACGTCGCCGACTGTTCACGCGAACAGTACCTGAACATCGTCAAGGGAAAAGGCGGCGTGTTCAAAGTCACCGCCAACCTGCAACGGAAGTTCGGCAGCGCGCGCGTTTTCAATTCGCCACTTGCCGAGGCAAACATCGTCGGCCGCGCGATCGGAATGGCGACTCGCGGATTGAAGCCCGTCGTCGAGATTCAGTTTTTCGATTACATCTGGCCCGCGATGCACCAGATTCGAAACGAGCTTGCGTTGTTGCGCTGGCGTTCGGGGAATGAATGGAAAGCGCCGGTCGTGATTCGTGTGCCGATTGGCGGTTACCTCAAGGGCGGCGCCGTTTATCACTCGCAGTCAGGTGTGTCGACGTTTACTCAGATCCCCGGCCTGCGCGTGATCTATCCCTCGAATGCGCTTGACGCCAACGGGCTCCTCCGCACCGCCATCCGCTGCGACGATCCGGTGCTGTTCCTCGAACACAAGCACCTGTATCGTCAGGCTTACAACAAGTCGGCGTATCCGTCGGACAACTTCATGGTCCCGTTCGGCAAAGCGAAGAAAGTCCGCGACGGAAAAGACATCACGATCATCACCTACGGCGCGCTGGTGCAGCGCTCGCTCGTCGCAGCGAAGCAGGCAGAACAGGACGGCACGAGCGTCGAAGTAATCGATCTGCGTAGTCTCGTTCCTTACGACTGGGACGCGATCGTCGAGTCAGTAAAAAAGACGAACCGCGTGATCGTCGCTCATGAAGATTCGCTGTCGTTCGGTTACGGAGCGGAGATCGCCGCGCGCATCGCCGACGAGCTCTTCCTCGAACTCGACGCTCCAGTGCGTCGCGTGTGCGCGCTCGACACGTTCGTCGCGTATGCTCCTCAACTCGAAGATGCAATACTTCCGCAATCTTCAGATGTTGCGAAAGCAATCTCTGAATTGAAGGCGTATTAACCTTGCTGATTTAGGTCCATTCCGTACAGGGCTGTATCGTTCTGTTCCGCACGACAGCCCTGTTATCCGCATAAACCCCGCAGTTTCGTCGGCATACATCTTGCCAAATTCTTCGTCAGGCGTACGCCCTAAAGCGTCTTCCCGACATCGTTCCCCCACATCGACAATTAATCGCGATTAATCAAACACAAGGGAGGTACAACTGATGAGCAAGCATGGTTTGAGCGTTCTGGCGGCCATGATACTGACTCTCGCACTCGCCGCTGTCGCTCTGGCGCAAACAACCGTTACGAAGACCGTTCAAAATCCCGACGGAACTTACACCGTTATTGAATATCCAGCGAAGAAAGAAGTAACGCTAACCCTGAACCCCGTGAACATTACCGGCGCAACGGGTGTAGCCACCATTCTCCGCGACGACGACGGGACCAGAATCAAACTTAATCTGGCGAACGTTCCCGCTGACGTGACTGCGCTTACGCTCTATGCGGTGGATGACAAAGGCGCAATCACCGCGTTGGGTCCGGTCGCGATTGCCAACGGCGCCGGAACCCTCGCGGCAACCACGCCGCTTTCGAGATTCATGCTCGTCGCCTCGCCGGAAGCCAGCTTGACGGCTTATGACCCAAACACGGCGGTCGTGTTCCGAAGCGCGGTACCGCAAGGGTTCACCGTTGTGCCCGTGACCAGGAGCGCTTCAGGTGAGACCGTAGGCGCCGTAACCGCGCCTGCCACGCCCACGACAGTGGTAACGCCGACGCAGGTCGCAACCACGTACACAGCGCCGATGCTGAACATCCCGGCTTACAAGAAAGGCGACGACACCAAAATCAAAGTCGACTTCAGCGGAGCGCTAGAAGGTGCGCGCGCGAACGTGTTCATCACCCCGCGCAAAGACGGACCCACCGAAGTGAACATGCGGTTCCACGAACTGAAGGAAACGCCCGCGGGCAAGAAGTTGATCCTGTGGGCGGTTGGACCTGACAACACGTTTGTAAAACTAGGTCAGGTTGTGAATGCGCCGGGACGGAATGAGGCCGAGATCAAGTCTGAAACAACATTGAAGGACTTTGGTCTGCTCGTAACGATGGAAGACGCAGATGTTGCGTCACCAGCGGGACCGGGCGTGGCTCACATTCACATCGTTCCGTAGCTGTTTCTACTTTGCTTTCTTTTCGGGCTGCCCACGCGGGCGGCCCTTCTTTTTGTCGTGGTGTACCGGTTTTGCACGAAAAGTCCCGAGCGCACTCTTCTCTGTGCAACCTCAGTGTCCTCTGTGTCTCTGTGGTTGATGAATTCCGAGTAAAACCACACCACCGAGACACAGAGGACACTGAGGCTGCACAGAGTTTATAGCCAGCTTCGCCCTACATCGCGCTCCTTCGGAGCGCCATATTTTTTCCTTTACAGGCTATAAACATGCAGTCCCTTCGGGACCGAAGCCATCAATGCCGCCGAAGCTCGTCGGTACCCCGCACATTAAATCTACACACAATCGTAAACTTACGATAATATGTCCGGCACCCGACAGGCTCCGCTCGGAGCCCCAATCTTTTTCATCTAACGAGATCCCCCGGCCCTGATTCTCCTATCTACGGCCTGAAAATCTTCGTTTTTGCCTGGTGTTGACGACATGAATAACCCTAAGTACCCCCGTTTTCTACCGGCTCTCCTGATAATTCTCGTCACGACCGTCGCTGCTCGCGCTGCCGATGAAAACCTGCCGTCGCTCGTGAAACGCGTGAAGCCCGCCGTCGTCGCCATCGCGACGTACGACGCGAGCGGAGAAGCGCTGATGACCGGCAGCGGTTTCTTCCTGCGGCCGGGTCAGGTTGTCACGAACCTGCACGTCATTCGCGGCGCAACCCGAGCTGAGATCAAGACGCTCGACGGCAAGGGTAAGGTCTACCCGGTCAATGGCGCCGTTGCCGTCGACGAAGAAGGAGATCTCGCGCTGCTCAGCGTCGAGATGCCGAATACGCCTGCTCGCAGCAGTGAGCTCGCGACGGAACTGCCGGACGAAGGCGAGACGATCTTCGTCATCGGCAATCCGCTCAAGCTCGAAGGTTCGGTGAGTGACGGGATTGTGTCGGCAGTGCGAGAAGTGCCGAACAGCTATCGCATCATTCAAATCACCGCGCCGATCTCTCATGGCAACAGCGGCAGTCCGGTTTTCAACCTGCGCGGGCAGGTGCTGGGTGTTGTGACTGTCAAAGTGACGAACGGGCAGAATATCAATCTCGCGATCGCGGCGGCGCGTGTCGGTGAGTTACGCGCGGGAGCGTTGCGGCCGTTGTCTGAAATCTCGCAGAAGCCGAAGGGTGATCTCGCTGAGACGGCGTATCGCAGCGGATTGGAGTCGCTGTGGCTTGGGAATTACGACAACGCGGTCGGTTATTTTGAGAACGCGGTCAACAAGAACCCGAAGCGGGCGGATGCGTGGGTGAAGGTCGGCTACTGCAAGGTAAAGCAGGGGAAAAATCAGGAAGCTATCAGGGCGTATCTCGAAGCGCTCCAGCTCAAGCCGACTGACGCGGACATCCACAACAAGCTTGGGGATGCGTACTACTATGCGGGACGGATGCGGGAAGCGATTGAGTCGTACACCGAATCTGCGAGGCTGCGTCCTGACTCCGCGGAAACGTTCTACAACCTGGCGATCGCGTACTTTGAGAGCGGAAACTTAAGCATGGCCGCCCAGGAAGCTCGAATCCTCCAACGTCTCGATCAAAAACTCTACGAACGCTACCTGCGCGAGACGATGTAAGCATTTGTCATTTTCCGTTTGTCATTTCTCGTTTGTCATTGAATGACAAATGGAAAATGGAAAATGACAAACGGAAAATGATCACTCGCCAGCCTGGCCCGTAAACACGTTCGTATCGACGCTGCGCGGATTTCCCAGAACAACGAACCGGATGTTGCGCATGTACTTCTGCGACACGCGCTGAATGTCCGCCGGCGTCACTGCCATCAGCCGATCAAGAAAGTCGACTGAGTTGCGCCAACCACCGCCAATCAATTCATACTGCGCCAACTCACCCGCCTGCGCCGCATTCGTCTCCTGGCCGAGATAGTACTGCGTCAGGTACTGCGCAACGACAGCGTGAATGTCGCTCGCACTCACCGGTTCCGTTTGCAGCCGCGCTATCTCGCTCAACATCACGCGAATCGATTGGTTCGCATCGACAGCCGTCACGTAAAGCCCGCCGACATTCGCCGCCTGCGTTCGCAGAAACGCATCTGGCGCGTAGGAAAGGTTCCGCTTCACACGAACCTCTTCAAACACCCGATCGCGCAGCAACGAGCTTGCGATGCGCATCGGATAGATGTCAGGCGACGTCAACGGCGGCGCCGTGAACAACCCCTGCACGTAGTTCGTCGGCAGTTCTCGCGGCGTCACTTCCACTGACGATTTATCAAACGCCAACTGCGGCACGACTTCCGGTTTGTAACTCCCACGCGGCAACTTTCCGAAACTCGCCTCGACGAGACTCTTCACCTCACTCACGTTCAAGTCGCCGACGATGACGAGCAACAACCGCGAGGTCTCCATCAGTTTCTTGTGATAGGCGCGCAAATCTTCCGGCGTCAGCTTCGCGACCGTCTCGACCGTGCCGCTGGTGTTGTTGAGATAAGGATGCCCGGCGTAGGCGACCTTCTCCTGTAGCTTTTGCAGGTAGACGTCCGGATTGTCAGTGTCGTCACTCAGCGAAACGACGATGCGGCTCTGAACAAGCGCCACGTCTTCTTTCGTAAACGAAGGACGCAGCGCGACGTCGGTGAACATCTCCCACGAGCGATCGAAGTGCATGCGCGTGGACGCGAGCGAGAGCACTGAGTAGTCGTTGTTCGAGCTGCTGCCGATGACGGTTCCCATGCGCGAGAGTTCGCTGCGCATCCGCGTCCGCGGAAAAGCGGCGCTGGCTTCGGTCGCTACGCTCAACATCAACGTTTCGATACCCGCGTTCTGCGCGTTGATGTTTGACGAGCCGCCGCGAATAAACAGTCCGGCAGCTACGGTCAAACTTCCCTCGCGGCGCTTCATCAGCACCTTCAGCCCGTTAACTTCAAACTCACTGACGAGCGCGGCCTGTTGGGCAACGATGCTTTGCGCGCTCGGCTGCGCCGCCGCGGGTTTGGTTTGTTGCGCGCGAGACGAAGCGCTGCCGCCGGCGAAGACAACCGCCAACAGCAGAAACGTGGTCACAGCCTGGCGGACGCGTTTTAACGATTCATTCATTGTTCTATTCATTGACCAATTAACTCTTCCGGTGTGATTTTGACCCTGCCCTGCGCTTCACTCGACATCAAAGCCAACCCGACGTGTGGCTTTCCCTGAATGTAAGTCGTGATGTAGCGGCTGATGTCGGCGCGTGAAGTGGCGCGCAGTCGGGGAAGATAGCCGCGGAAGTAATCGAGTCCTGTTGACGCCCACCAGAAGCTGAGTGTGTGCGTGTAGTCGCTGAGCTTTTCGCGTGAGTAGAGATCGTCGGCTTCGAGCAACGCCTTCGCGCTCTCGAGCTGTTCGTCTGTGTAATAGTCTTTGTCGTTAAAGTGCGCGACCTCTTCGTACATCGCCTTGAGCGCAGCGCGTGCCTTGTCAGGCGTCGTTTGCGCGATGAGAGCGATTGGGCCAACGTTGCGCTGCGTGTAGTAACTGAGATCGACGCCAGTCACGAGACCGCTGTCGACGAGGTTTCGCTGAAACCGTGAATTCGGCTGGCGGAGGATGAACGAGAACACGTCCGCCGCGTAAGTTGCCGGATTGTCTTTGCCAATCGACGGTCCGTGCCAGCCGATACTGATGATCACGTTCTGCACCGGCTGAACGATCACGGTGCCTTCACTCTTCGGCAGCGGCGGGTGCTCGACTAGCGGAAACTCGACGAACGGATCTTTCTCGCGGCGTGGCCAGTCGCCGTAAAACTCCTGGGCCATCTTTAAGACTTCGGCCGCGTTCACGTCGCCTGTCAGCACGAGCGCCGAGTTGTTGGGGACGTAGTATCGCTGCTGGATCAGACGCATCATGTCGGTCGTCGCGGCGCCGACGGTCTGTCTGCTGCCCAGCGGGTTCTTGCGGCTCGGATACTTGAAGAAGAGACGGTTGTTCATCTCCTTGCTCAAGTAAAAGAACGGGTTCGACTCGTTGCGGTCTATCTCGCCGATCACCACCTCTTTCTCGCGCACGAACTCGCGCTCGTCGAACAGCGGATATCGCGTTGCGTCTTTCATGAACTGCATCGCAGTGCGGAGATTCGGGCTCGTGGTCGTGAAGTAATAGTCGACGACTTCTTCGCGCGTGGTGCCGTTGTAGGCGATTCCCATCTGGCCAATCGTTCGCAAATACTCTTCGGCGTTTGCGATGGCGCGGTTCTGTTTGAAGAACATGTGCTCGTAGAGGTGCGAGAGGCCGTTCAACTCAGGCGGCTCAGTGTACGAGCCGTTCTTGACTGCGAGCTCGATCGTGACCAAAGGGATTGAATGGTCTTCGAGGATGATGACTTCGAGGCCGTTGGGCAGGACCTGGCTGGTTATCTTCGCTTCTGGCAGCCGTGGCGCCGGCGTTGCGGCTGTTGCTGGCGTCGGTCTTGTCGGCGCGGGACGCGTTGCTCGCTGTTGAGGAGCGACTTCCGCGAGCAGTGTTGGGGGCGACAGTAGACAAAGGAGAAGTAAGAGAATTGAGAAGCGTTTCACCGATAACTCCAGGTTCCGCAAAATGGTATTGGTCTTCGATTCTTCGGCGCGGCAAATAGATGTCGCCGTACGAGGTTAGCTTGCCGGAGGGAAATTCACAACTGAAGGGATTTTTTCTGAGATCTGAGATCTCAGATTTGAGATCTCAGAGCTCAGAGCTTTTTCTTCGAAGCGATCGCCCGGGCTTTTTGGCGCAACGCGGTGCGGTAGGGCGCGGCGTCAGTGCCGGCGGCGTTCGAGAGCCATTCGATGCGCGGCGTGCCGCGAAGCGTCGTCTCACCCGTCATCTGCATCGAGTAGGTCCGTTTTTCAGTCGGAACGAACAACGTCATCCGCCGCAAATTCCGGCTCTCACTCGAGTCCTTCCCGGTGAAAAGCAACTCCTGGTAACCGTCTTCATCAGCGTCAACCAACTCCGCCGACCAGCTCGCATGCCGAAACCCATTCGCATCCAACGGCTGCTGCGTGGTCACGCGATACTTCCCACTTCGCTTCTCGATCAGTAGAAAACTGGTCTTCCCCGCTCGTCGCTGATTGTTCACGGCGACGATCGCCGGACCGCTGTCAGTATCGACGATAGCGACAGTACCAAGCGCACCATCAACAAACTTCGCAGCCGTCTTCCGCGCCTGTTCCATCGAAAGCGACTCGATGATCGGCGCCGGCGGCGTCTCGATTCGCGGCTCACTCGACTTGCTTGCGGCGGGCGCTTCACCGCGCCACGACACCGGCGTGACCTGCAATTGCGCCGCGCTGACCGGCAGCGCTTCTTTCAGCAGTCGCGGCTCAGGCGCGCTTTCACCCGTGTATCCCCACGCCAAAAGAACGCCAAACGTCGTCACCAAAACAAGCGGCGCACCGACGCGAAACATTATCCCGCGTCCCGGACTCGCCGCCGCGACCATCGAAGACATCGGCTCAATATCCGGCAGCGTCCGCTCCGGTCGAACCAGACTTCGCTCCAACAACGCTTTCGCCGCTGCCGCAGTGCGCGGACGATCCTCGGGCCGCTTCGCAAGCAGCGTGTGAACGGCGAGCGCCAATGGGCGGGCAATGTCCTGGCGCAGTTTCGGTAACGGCGGCGCCGGCGCGGTCGCCTGTTTCACTAACAACGCCGACTGCAACGGATCGATAAAAGGCGGGCGTCCCGCCAGCATCTCGTACAACAACACACCAAGACTGTATAAATCGCTGCGCGCACCCACTCGCTGCCCTAAACACTGCTCGGGCGACATATAACGCGGCGTGCCGATCAACTTCCCCGAACCGGTGCTCGCGTGAGTCGCCGTCGATTCCGCCGACGAAGCCAGAACTTTCGCGACGCCGAAGTCGAGCACGCAAACGCCACGCTTGCCGAGCAGGATGTTTGAAGGTTTGAGGTCTCGATGAATGATGCCCAGCCGGTGCGCTTCTTCGAGGACGTCGCAGATCTGCGTCGCGATGTCGACCGCGCGCGACGGTGAGAAACGACCTTCACGCGCCAGCACCTGTGAAAGAGTTTCTCCTTCGACAAACTCCATCACGATGAAGTGACGCCCGTCAGGAAGATTGCCCGCGTCGAAGATCATCGCGGCATGCGCATGATGCAACTTCGCCATCGTGCGCGCTTCGCGCAGAAAACGATCAGCAACGTCCGCGTCGCCCGCAAACTCCCGTTTGATGATCTTTACTGCGACAGGTCGTTCGAGTCCGAGGTGGGTGGCGAGATAGACAGTGCCCATGCCGCCGGTCCCGATCTCTCGTTCGATCCTGAATCTGCCAGCGATGAATTGGGGGACATCCATATTGGACCTTCTTTCGGGTTAAAAGGCCGGAGTCGATCACTACTTTTGCGTTGGCTGGGGGAAGAGGTTGCGTAGTTTATCACGAATTTTAAAAATTAGTTCCACTACTTATCGATGCCCGGATGCGGCGAGGGCACGTTGGGAATCCAAAAAACCTGCCCATTTACCTCGACATTTCGTAGCCCGTGCTTCGGCAGGTCCTTCTCCTTCAGACCCAGGAACGTGAAGTGTGGCAAATCGCTCAGGACAGTCTGGAACCATCCGTGCTTCGCCATGATCTCGCGCACACGCGGGTTCTCAAACTCGTTGACGTCAAACGCGAGCATCGCGATGTGTTGCGAAGTGCCGGGTGCGGCGATTGAGTACAGGATCGACTTCGAGAGATCTTTGCTGAAGTAAATGCCGACTTTTTCGAGCTCGAGCACTTCCGCGATCTGCTGCGACAGCGGCAGGCTCTTCAAACGGTCGACTTGTTCCTGAGTGAGACGCCCCTGTCCGAGCCAGTACTCGAGCGCCGGCTGGAATCGTGAGTTCCACAGGCGCACGCTGTCTTCGTAGTTTCGCCGAGCAGCTTCGGCGCCGTCGCGAGGCGTGATGTCCAGGCCTTCCTTCTGCGCTTCTTCACGGGCTTTGAGCAGGTGCTTGAGCGCTTCGGGCTGGAGCTCGACGTCATCGTACGACATGAACTCCGTCTTGAAACCGGCTTCATTCTGGAATTTTTCGACCTGGGCTTCCGTCGTGAATATGCAGACCGGCGGCGGAAGGACTTTCTTGTCCGCGAGGAATATCGCGCCGTACTCTTCAAGAATGCGCCGGGCGACCGGGTCCGACGGCGGACAGATGCTGTCGAGCTTCCGTTTGCGTTTTTTTAATGCTTTCGCGAGTGCTTCGTAAAAAGGCGCTGGTTCTTTGGTGGAGTCCGCGGAGTTGAATTCCCGTATTGTGTTCCCGGTCATTTGTTGTGTCGACATGTTTTCTGGCGCCGGAACGTGGCCGCTAACTAACGCCCGGCAGACTACAATCAAAATGAGGCTTGTAAATATCTGACTTGCATGATTAAAACGTGATGCTGGCGCTTCAGCCGATTTACCGTTTTTCAAACCGCAGACGATGATAGTGGCGGCCGATTCGCACGGTCAACTAGCGGAAGGAAACGCAGTTATGAAGAAGGCAAACCTGTTTGTGGAATTAGTGGCCACTTACCGCAAGCACGGCTGGGAATTACGCGGCGCGCTGATGCAGCCGGCGACGCTCGCTGAGCTTCACGATCACGAGGCTGAACTGCTGAGTCGAGTCGAAGTAAAGGAGTCGCCAATCGACGCTTTATGGTTCTCGCGCCCGTCGTCTCACAACCGCGACGCCTGGGAACTGCGCTTGTTGGAACAGGCGCAGTACGCGCTTTTCGAGACTTTCGAAGCTGATGAAACCGAGGAAGAACGCGAGGAAGCGAGACTGGAAATGGAAGCGCGGCTGCGCGATCACGTCTTAGGTCGGTAGCATTTTCCATTTTCCGTTTTCCATTTGTCATTTGGTTTCGCGCAGTCCGCTGACAAATGGAAAATGACCAATGGAAAATGGAAAATGCTCACTGCTTGCCCATCTTCACCGGGATCTCGAGTTTTTGGTCGCCACGGATCACGACCACTTTTACTGTGCTGTACGGAAGCGCGCGATGGACTCGCGTGACAAGTTCCTCGGGCGTGCGAATCGGAACGCCGTCAAATTCGACTACGATGTCGCCCTTCTTGATTCCGGCCATGTCGGCCGGACGGCTTTGATAGACCGTATCGAGCTGGACGCCGTACATTTTTGAGTTCGGGAGCTGTACGCGTTGCGCGTCATCGTCGTATCCGAATTGTCCTCTGCCTTCCGGGCGCTCGCGAAACGCTTCGTCGAGCCGCCTGTATTCGTCTCGCGAGATCGTCGTCAGTTGGGTCTTGTGGGTTTCGCCGTCTCTCATGTATTCCACGTCGACGGTCTTTCCGATAGGCGTTCGCCCCATCACTTCATTCATATGGTCGGCGTCCTGAATCCGCTGTCCGTCGAAACTGACGATGACGTCGCCGCCAACCATTCCCGCTTTGTCAGCCGGGCCTCCCGGCGGATTCACGTTATCGAAAGTCACTCCCGGGCCGTCGCCTTCAACGTCTTGCCATTCAGTAGCGCCCACGTACGACTTGTTGGCCGTCTGTTGAACAATCGTCGCGTGATTGCGCACGGGGCTAATCACGGCGGTGAAAGCAGCGGCGCCGATGAAGAACACGAGCAAGCCAACAAATATCCACGCCATCCCGCTCATCTTGCGGCGCGCCTTCTTCGGTTTACCCGGCGCTAATACGCCCGCCTGGGCGTCGCCGGGAAACCGGATCGTTTTCGTAAACTCGGACGTGTCATCCATGAGCCGAAATCCGCAGTTGCGGCAGAAACGTAATTCAGACGGCATCACCGAGTGGCAGTTGGAACAGGTAATGAGGCTCGATGTCGGATCCATCGATACGGGCATTTCAGGGTTTTGAGACATAGGCGGCACCTGTCCTGGGATGTTAAGCGAAATTTGCTCGACTTTTCTATACGCCAAATAATCTTTTCCGGTTGCATTGCACCGGGCTCGATAGACTTCCCCGCCCGGAATATGCAATATGTTCGTAAATCAAAGGCTATGCGGCTCCATGGAGCCCGTCATGGAGGTCGATTAAGTGGAAATAACAAAGGCGTTAGCGGCTTTGCAGCCGCTCTACGGTAAAGACAACATTGAAATCATCACGACGGATGGGAAACGAGTCCGCGGCACGGTTCGCAGCATGAAAAATACCCAGGCGCTCACGACCCCGAGCGTCAAAATGCTGTGCGCCAACGGCCAGGTCGTCAAGATTCCTTTCCCGACCATCGCAGAGATTAAAGATCTCAACCTCGCCGAGTAATGCTTTAGAATGCGCGTTAACGAAACGCGGTGAGAAAGGTGGATAAGGAAACTTGCCCTCCCCCATTGCGATAGATGACTTTGGCGCCCGCATCGCCAGTGTCTGGTCTGAACTCCGTCCCTCAACGCGTGGGTTGGTCGAACGTGCGCTACAGTCGCCGTTCACGGGCGCTCAAGTCTCGCGCATTCAGTACGACGCCCGCTCCGATATCGAGTTGAGCCGCTTTCTCGCGGCCCTCGACGCTCGCGCCGCGGAAAAGACCGAAGCACTCGACGCCGAAACCGGAGGCAAACTCAAGTCAGTCGCCGACACCTGCGCAACTGTATTGCAGGAGAAGACGGAATCCGCCGAAGTGTTTGCGCAACTCGTCCGGCGCGCGTCATCGCATAGAGACTACAAACGAATCGATACGCTCGCCGACGCGCTCAACTCGCGTTTTCCGCCGAGCGAGATCTGCGAACTGGCACGCTCCGGCGACACGATCGTCCGCGAGCTCGCGAACGAAGCGCTGGCGCGTTGCCCGACGTCAGTATTGACCGGGCTGCTGGACGATCCGGTGGATTCAGACACCGCGAAGTTGGCGTTGCGGCGGCAGATTATTGAGTATGGCTCGGAAGAAGCGCGGAAGATCGTGAACGCGATCGAGCAGTTTGACGAATATTGATTTTACGCGCTGAGCTGGTGCAGCCGCTCGACAACCTGATCGATCAGCCAGTTTGGCGTTGAAGCGCCGGCAGTCACACCCACTCGCTGCACGTTTTCCAGATCAGCCGGATTTATCTCAGCAGGAGTCTCGATCAGAAAACTCTTCGCGCACTGCTCCTGACACACCGCCAATAACTTGACACTGTTTGACGAGTGACGCCCGCCGATCACGTAGAAGGCGTCTACCTGTCCGGCCAGCGCGCGCGCCGCGTCCTGGCGGTCGCGTGTTGCGGAGCAGATGGTGTTAACGACTTGCGGTTCGGTGTCGGCTTTCTCGCGCACCGCTTCCGCGACTTCCAGAAACGTCTGTAATTTGATGGTCGTTTGCGAAACGACGAGTGGCGAGCGCAGCGCCGGAAGTTTCGCAACTTCGCCGGCGTCGCGGACGACGTATGTGTTGTTTGGCGCGTAACCGACGACGCCGATCATTTCCGGGTGATCCGGATTGCCGGCGACAACGACGTCGCGGCCCTGTTTGGCGGCGCGTTCGGCGAGATGCTGGACGCGAGTGACGAACGGGCAGGTGGCGTCGATCACTTTGGCGGCGCGGTGTTCGAGCTCGTTTTGGACTTGCGGTGTAACGCCGTGCGCGCGAATCACGGCGATCGTGTCGCCGTCGGCTTCGTCGGGAGTGTCGATGGTTGAAACGCCCTGCGCGCCAAGTCGCTCCATCTCCTGCGCGTTGTGGATCAGCGGGCCGAGAGACCGAATGGGACGCGCGCCTTCGTCAACTGCTTCTTCGACCATTTCGACGGCGCGCTCGACGCCGAAACAGAATCCGAACTCCTCTGCCAATAGGACTTCCATCAGTTTGTTTTAGACTCCCGGACTGGACGTGGTATCAGCGGCGGGCGCCTCCGTTTGGCACTTCTCGCGCCACTCATCGCGCAGTCGGTCTCCGCCTGCGACCCGGTTCTCGACCCAGTCGATCTCCCAGTCAATACAACTGCGGAGCTGGGTCAGACACGCTTTCTTGAGGTCGCCGACGGCGTGCGCCAGGTCTTTCGGCATAATGGCGTAGGAAAAATCGCCGATCTGCTTCAACCCCTCGCCAACCGCGGCACACACGTCTTTGACGCAATCTCGACCTTCTTGCATAAGAAAACCTCCCGCCACACGGATTCTAGCACCATCTTCCTTACGCCCGCACGGCTGGGTTAGTTCTGAGATCTGAGATCTCAGATCTGAGATCTCAAAGGCCGGAGCGGGCGATTTTTTCCATCACACCGCAGAAGCGGTCGAGCTCGCCAAGCGTCGTGTAGACGTTCGGGGTGATGCGAATGCCCTTGAACTCCTCGTGAACGATCGGCGTCGTAAAAATACGATGCTTGCTGAACAAATAACTCCCGATCGCAGTCGGATCCATCCCTTCAATATTCACATTCGCAATCGCACACGACTGGCTCGGATCGAACGACGTATTGAACCGGACCTTCGGCACGTCCTTTAACCGGTTCATCCAGTACCGCGACAGATACCTCAGCCGCGCCTCCTTGCGCTTCCCGCCAATCCCATTGTGAAACAGCATCGCCTCGCCAATCGCCAACCGCGGCGCCGCCGAATGCGTCCCAACCTCTTCAAACTTGCGAATGTCATTCGCCTGCTTCGACTCCGCCGCCATCAACGGCCACAACTTCTCGATCTTGTCGCGTCTGACGTAAAGCAGCCCCGTTCCCTTCGGCGCGTAGAGCCACTTATGCAAGCTCGTGCCGAAGTAGTCACAACCAAGGTCCTTCTGTTTGAAGTCAAACTGCGCGAACGAGTGCGCGCCGTCGACGATCGTCTCGATCCCACGCGCCCGCGCCATGTCGCAAACAGCTTTCACCGGCGTGATCTGCCCCGTGATGTTTACCTGATGCGACATCAGGATCAGTTTCGTCCGGCTCGTGATTCCCTTCTCGAACGCGGCAGTGATCTCGTTGAGGTTCTTCGGCGGGATCGGAATCTGGACCAGCTTGAGCACGAGCCCTTCGCGACGCTCACGCTGCCGCAGCGTCGTCAACATGCGCGGATAGTCCTGCGTCGTCGAAAGGATCTCGTCGCCCGGTTTGAAGTCCATTCCCATGAGCAACGTCTCGAGCGACTCGGACGCGTTGCGAGTGATCGCGATCTCCTCGCGATCACAACCGAACAGCTCCGCCAATCCGGTGCGAATCGTCTCCGACTGCGGCTCGAGCAACTGCCACATCGTGTACGCAGTCGCGTCTTCCTGCTGCCAGATGTAACGGACGAGCGCTTCGGTGACGATGCGCGGGCTCGGCGACACGCCGCCGTTGTTCAGGTTGACGATGCCGCGCGTGACCGTGAACGAGTTTTGAATGACGGACCAGTAGTCTTCGTCCATCGCCGCCTGTTCGGGCGTCAGATGGCTGATGCTGTTCGTTGCGCTTTCGATCTCCTTCGCGAGCGCGGCGATGGTCGGGACTGAAAGCGCCGCCAGCCCGACGCCTTTGCCGGCGAGTGAGAGAAATCTTCTTCGCGTTGTCGAAGACAGTTTGGCGTTCATGGTTTTTTCTCTTGTTTCTCGGGAGTTCTTGGACCAACGAAGTAGCCGGACGGGACGAAAAGCCGGCGTTTCTCGCCGTCGGTGGAAGCAAACTTCACATCAACTTCATGGAAGCCGTTCTGCGCAACGTTCGTGGATTGATACCTGATGCGAAACTGTCCGCGCAAATCCATGATGATCTCCGTCGCGGCATTCACCAGCTCTTCCCGGTCTCTGGGAAAGAAGACGCGGCCACCGCTCTCGTTAGCTACCGTCCTCAACAGTTTCTCGGCTCGGTCACGCGCCCCGGGCTTACTGTAAGGAGACTGATTACTAAGGTCGTCCACCAGCCCGAGCACAAACACCTGCACGCCCGTTTCGCGCAGCAACTGAATCAGCGTTTCCTGTTTGTAGAAACTGTTTCTGTCCTCGCCGTCGGTGAGAATCACCACCGCTTTACGACGGCCGTCATTGGATTTGTTGTGCTCGTCGACATGGACCACGCCCATGTAAAGCGCGTCGACGACCGCAGACTGGCCGCTTTCAACATAGAAACCGTCGAGCGATTTAATCAACGCCGCGCTATCGGTCGTGAACTCGCGGTAGTTTTCAATCTTGTCACTGCTGACGAACCGCTCGATAAAGATTTCGTCGCTTGGCCGGCGGTTCTTGATGATCAGTGTCAGCACATCGAGCGCGGGATTTATCCACCTCCTGAACGAGCCCGAAGCATCGATCAGAATGCCGTAGTCAATTGGCCGCTCGTCGGGCTCGATGCTGAGTAGCGTCTGCTCGACTTTGCCTTCGAAAACGTGGACCTGATCCTTTCGAATGCTGTTGACGCTTTTGTTCTTATTGTCGGTGACGATCATGCTCAACGTCACCGGTTGCGGCTGTTGAGCGCGAAGCATGACACTGAACGTCAAACACACCGCGATCGTGAGAATGAGTTTTTTGTACAACTCAGCTTCCCTCGTAAACGATCTCGCCATTGATGACCGTCATCACGCAGCGCGTTTTGAGTATCTCGGGCGCGGGAATAGTCATGATGTCTGCGGAAAGAATCGTGAGGTCCGCCAGTTTCCCAGCCTCGATCGTTCCGCGCAGCTTCTCTTCAAACGCAGCATATGCCGGCCATAGCGTGAACATCTTTAACGCCTGTTCGCGCGTGACTGCTTCTTCCGGATGCCAGCCCTCGCCCGAAAAACCTTTCGGATCCTTACGCGCCACGGCTGCGTAAAACTCGATCATCGGCTCGCCGCGTTCGACCGGCGCGTCGGATCCACCCGGAACAACCACACCTGACTTGATAAAGCTCTCCCACGCGTACGAACCCGCGAGCCGCGCGATGCCCAAACGACTCGGCGCGAAGAACAGATCGCCAATCGCGTGCGACGGCTGCATTGACGGAATGATTCTGAGCCTCGCAAACCGCGGAATGTCGGCAGGATTGACGATCTGCGCGTGCTCGACTCGCCAACGCGGATCCGTAACCTTTTGTTCGGTGATCGGCACCGCTTTCAACGCCGCTTCATACTCGTCGAGAATGAACCGGTTAGCGCGGTCACCAATCGCATGCGTCTCGACCTGTATGCCTTTGCGCAACGCCTCAACAAGCATCGGCCGCAACTCTTCCGCTTTGACGGTCAGAAAACCGGACGTGTCCGCGGCGTCTGAATACGGATCGAGCAGCGCGGCGCCGCGCGAACCCAGCGCGCCGTCGGAAACGACTTTGATCGTTCTTAATGTGAACCTGTTATCGAACGCGCCGATCGTTGGGCCTTCGTTAAGCAACCGAGTCGCATTCGGTCCCGGCCCGTAAACGGCTTTGTAAATGCGCAGCTTGATCGTTCCGGCGGCGTAAAGTTTCTTGAAGATCGCGACGTCGTTGTAAGTGCCCCCTGCGTCCTGGATCTGTGTCCAGCCGAGTGAGATGTTCCGCTTGACGCCGAGCACGACCGCGCGTTCCGCGTCTTCAGCCGACATCGGCGGAATGCGACGGCGAACGAGCCCCTGCGCGGCGTCGAGCAACATTCCATTCGGTTCGCCGCTCTGCTTGTCCTTCGAGATCTCGCCGCCGAACGGATTGGGCGTGTTCTTGTCGATGCCGGCGAGGTTCAGCGCGGCGCTGTTCGCGACCGAGCCGTGTCCGTCGGCGCGGCCAAGAATCACGGGATTGCTTGGCGCGACCTTGTCGAGGTCCCAGCGCGTCGGAAATACAGGCGGCGTCCAGTGCGTTTCGATCCAACCGCGTCCGGTCACCCACGCACCAGGTTTTGCCTGGGCCACGTGGGCTTTCACTTTCGCGAGAAAGTCTTCGAGACTCGTCGTGCCTTCGAGATTCAACGTCATCTCGCGCAGGCCGACGCCCGATAGATGTTGATGCGCATCGGCGAAGCCGGGCAGGACGGTCGCGCCTTTCAGATCGACGACGCGAGTCTTAGCGCCCACAAACTTCTGCGCGTCAGCGTTGGAACCGACGAAAACGATCCGGTCTTTGCTGACGGCGATCGCCTGCGCGCGCGGCGACTTCGTGTCAGCGGTGTAGACGTTACCGTTCTTGAAGACTACATCGGCTACGGCGGGCTGTTGGGTCGGGAACAGAGTCAGCAGCAAGACAGCAACGATCAATAAGATTCTCATAGTCACCTCTATAACACGGATTCTACAAATTCAGGAATTTTTGGAACTGCGCCTGCGTGGGCAAAGCAGTGCGAGCGCCGAGCGCGCTGCACTTCATCGCCGCAACGGCATTGCCGTACCGCAAACATGTTTCGACGTCGTCGCCCCGCAGCAGGCCGTAAAGAAACCCGCCGTGAAACGCATCGCCCGCGCCCGTCGTGTCTTTGCATCCGCCCGGTGCTTCGAACGCGGGCGACTCGATGAACTGCCCGTTGACGTAAACAACCGCGCCCGTCGTTCCCAATGTCATGCCGGTGACCGCACAACCGTATCGCGCGTTTAGTTCGATCAACGCTTCACGCCCGTCGACGATGCCCGTCACGCGGTGTGGAAACTCTTTCGAGCCGATCATGATGTCGATGAACGGGAGCAGGTCGGGTAGACCTGCGTACACGTTATCGATATCAGCCGAAACGATCGTGCCGGACTCGCGAGCCGCTTTTGCGAGCCGCAAACAAGCCGGCGGATCATGCGCGTCGAGATGCAGCACGCGTCCCATCGATCCGAACTCGACCGGCGCTTCCTCGGGCGCGTATGCGAGCCGATCGTCGCGGTCCCAGACGATGGTCCGTTCGCCGTTGCGTGCGTCGATCGTGATGAACGCGATCTGGTTAGTCGCGCCTTCGACGACCTCGGCGTAGTCGACATTTACGCCATCCTGTTTCAGCGTCTCCAGCCCGAAAAGCCCTTCGGGGTCGGAACCGAAACGTCCGGCGTACGCCGTCTTCAAACCGAGCCGCTGCAACGCCACCATCGCGCTGGCGGTCTGGCCACCGGCAGACTGCTTGTGCGCCAGCAGCCGCATTTTTGTGTCAAAAGCCGGATACTCCGGCACCACGATCAAGTGATCGACGGCATTCAGGCCAAAACCCACTGCATCAAAGGGTTTTTCGGCCGGCAGTTTAAAAGGAAAGTGCATGAGCGGTTGCTGTCAATTTTAAGGCCTTTCTTTGCGCCTTTGCGCCTTTGCGGGAGATACACTTTCGCGCCAGGACAACTTATCTCCCGCAAAGACGCAAAGGCGCAAAGGAACTTTTGTATGGACTCGGTTTCGCGATCTCCGTAGGCTAAAATGGCATCTCAAACGTCGTGCCCCTGGAAGAAAAACTCAAAGAAATCCCACCGTCACCCGGCGTTTACCTGCACAAAGATGCTGCGGGTAAGGTGATCTACGTCGGCAAGGCGAAGAACCTTCGTAGCCGCGTCCGCTCGTACTTTCGGGCCCGCCCGTTCGATCGCAAAACCGATGCGCTCGTCGGGCAGATCGCTGATTTCGAGTTTATCGTCACTGACAATGAAGTCGAGGCGCTGATCCTCGAGGCGAGCCTCGTCAAACAACACAAACCGCGTTACAACGTCAAACTTCAGGACGACAAGTCGTATCCGCACCTGAAGCTCACGATCAACGAGCCGTTTCCGAAGGTCGTCATCACGCGACGCGTTCAGCGCGACGGCGCACTCTACTTCGGCCCGTTTCTGCCCGCGAGTCTCGCGCGCAGGACCATCGACTTGATCAACCGCACGTTTCAACTGCGCACTTGCGACATCGAGATCGACGGCAAGGCGCCGCGCCCGTGTCTGGAGTATCACATCAAACGCTGCCTCGGACCATGCGTCAAAGGGCTCTGTACGCCGGAACAATATCAGGAAGCGGTGCGCGACGTAAGACTCCTGCTCGAAGGACGGAACAAAGAGCTCGCCGACACGCTCGAAGAACGCATGCTGGAAGCTTCCGAAGATACGCGCTACGAGCTTGCCGCGAAGTATCGCGATCTGCGCAAGACAGTGATTCGGCTTTCTGAACAGCAGAAGATGGCGACGACTTCCGAAAGCGACGTCGACATCTTTGGGTACTATCGCGAAGGTCAGCGACTCGCGTTGCAGTTGTTCACAATGCGCGAGGGAAACATCGTCGGCCGGCGCGAGTTCTTCTGGGAAGATCTGCCGGAAGACGAATTCGATCCGGCGGAGTTTTTGAGCGAAGTGCTGGCGCAATACTACGCTTCGGATTACGTGCCGCGCGAGATCTACGTCCCGGTCGATTTTCACGACCGCGAGCTGTTGGAAAAAGCGCTGACGAGCCGCAAAGGAAGGCGCGTCAGGATCTACGATCCGCAACGCGGCGAGAAGCGCGACATGATCGACCTCGTCGACAAGAACGCGAAGCTCGCGTTTGAGCAACGATTCCGCGTGCTGAAGCCCGACATGAAACGCGTGCTCGAAGAGCTTCAGGAGACGCTCGAGTTGCCGCATTTTCCGGCGCGCATCGAATCGTTCGACATCTCGCACATTCAGGGTGCGGAGAATGTTGCGGGGATGGTTGTTTGCGATAACGGGCGGATGAACCGTTCCGAGTATCGGAAGTTTCGCATTCGAAGCGTTGAGGGTGCGAACGATTTTGCGTCGATGCATGAGGTCGTGACGCGGCGTTATCGAAGATTGCTCGAAGAAGGAAAACCGCTTCCGGATCTGATCGTGATCGACGGTGGGAAAGCGCAGCTTACGGCTGCGGGGTTCGCGATGAGTGAGCTCGGGCTGGAGGCGATTCCGATGGTCGGGGTTGTCAAACCGCCGCAACGGCACAATGACGTCGCGTATCTCTTGATGAAGGGGCGCGAAGATGAGCCGATCTATTTAGATTCGCACTCGCTGATCCTGCGTCTGCTGCAAATGATCCGCGATGAAACGCATCGTTACGCTGTCACTTACCATCGCAAGCGCCGTGAGTTGCGCGACTTTACTTCGGAGCTGACCGCGATTCCGGGTGTGGGGGACAAGCGCAAGGGACGGCTGCTGCGTCACTTCGGATCTATCCAAAGAATTTCGAAGGCAGGGGTCTCTGAGTTGACGCCGTTTGTTGGTAGGAAAACGGCGGAAGAGATCGCGGATCACTTCGAGCGACAGCGGTTGTTAGCCTTAAATCCTTCCGACGACACGGACACAGCTCAACAAACGTCTATGAACTGATACCGCCCTCCGGACTGGTCGGTGAACTTGTCACCGGACGCACCTCGTCAGCCGACACCGACAACGCATCCGCCACAAGCTGCGCCTGTTCTTTTTGGTGAATACTGTACGACCCGGTTGCGGGGCTCGCCGACGCACTACGCCCGACGTAACGCGGCCGCTGACACGCCGGCAGCAGATTCTCAAGCCGCTCCTGCATGAACGTCCAACCACCCATGTTCTGCGGCTCTTCCTGCGCCCAAACCAACTCCCGCGCGTTCTCGTAACGAGCGATCGTCTCGCGAATGCTCGTCCACGGGAACGGATAAAACTGTTCCACCCGAACGATCGCAACCCTCGGCTCGGGCGTCTTCTTGCGCGCTTCGACCAGGTCGTAATACACCTTGCCGGAGCAGAACACGACTCTCCTAACCGCAGCCGCATCCGCGACCTCAGCGTCGTCAATCACCGGCCTGAACCCGCCATTCGCAAGATCGTCAATCGTCGATGAAGCCGCAGGCAATCGCAGCAGGCTCTTCGGCGTCATCACAACGAGCGGTCGCTCCATCCCGGGCCGCACCTGCCGCCGCAGCAGGTGAAAATACTGCGCAGGCGTCGTCGGATAACAAACCTGTAGATTGTTCTCCGCGCAAAGTTGCAGATACCGCTCGAGCCGCGCACTCGAATGCTCCGGTCCCTGCCCTTCGTAACCGTGCGGCAGCAACATCACCACGCGCGACTTCTGGTTCCACTTGTCTTCCGACGCCGCGATGTACTGGTCGATGATCGTCTGCGCACCGTTTCCGAAGTCGCCAAACTGTGCTTCCCACGCGACAAGCGCATTTTCCGCGATGACCGAGTAGCCGTACTCGAAACCCAGGACGCCTTCTTCCGATAACGAACTGTCGTACACGTCAAACCGCGCTTCCGGGTTCGACTGCGATCGCAACTCGGCGAGCGGCGCCCACGATTTTCCGGTTTGGGTGTCGTAGAGAACGGCGTGACGCTGGCTGAACGTGCCGCGCCCGCTGTCCTGTCCACTCAAACGCACGCGAGTGCCCTCGAGCACCAGCGACCCGAACGCGATCGACTCCGCAAACGCCCAGTCGATCGGCGCGGCGCCGTCGCCCATCTTCGCGCGGCGCGCCAGTTGGCCCACCATCTTCGGATTGACGTTGAACCCTTCCGGCACGACGGCGATCTTGTGCGCAATGCTCTTGATGATCTCGTGGCTGACGCCGGTCGGAACGATCGCGGACCCGTCCATCTCCTCGACTCGCGGCAGCGCTTGCGGCGGGTCTTCGGCGACTGCTCGTTTCGCGTTCGCGAGCGCGTCCTCATAACGGCGCACGCGTTCCTCGATCAGGTTGTTGACCTCTTCCTCGGTGACGACGCCTTCCTTGATCAAACGCTTCGCGTACACCGTCCGCACGCCCGGATGCGCTTTCACGCGCGCGTACATGAGCGGCTGCGTGTAACTCGGCTCGTCAGTTTCGTTGTGACCGAGTCGGCGGAAACCGACAACGTCCAGCACGACGTCTTTGTTGAATCTCTGCCGGTAATCCAGCGCGATTTGCAGCACGCGATACGCGGCTTCCGGATCGTCGCCGTTGATGTGAAAAATCGGCAGCTGCGTCATCCGCGCGACGTCCGTCGAGTAGATGGTCGAGCGGCCGGCTTCGGGTGACGTCGTGAATCCGATCTGATTGTTGATGATGATGTGGATCGTGCCGCCGGTGCGATAACCCTTCAACCCGGCGAGATTCAACGTCTCCATCACGATGCCCTGACCCGCGAAGGCAGCGTCGCCATGGAGCAACACCGGCAGCGCGAGGTCCATCACGTCGTCGCGCGACAGATCTTCCTTGCCCATTCGCACGTCCTGCCTCGCCCGCACCATTCCCTCGACGACGGGATCGACAGCTTCGAGGTGACTCGGATTCGGCGAGAGCGATAAACCAACCTTGCGGCCGGCGCTCAGCTCGCGCTCGCCGGTCGCGCCCTGGTGATACTTCACGTCGCCTTCATCGGCCGGAAACTCCGGATGGACCGAGCCTTCAAATGCAGCGAAGATTCGCTCGCACAGGTTGCCGATTACGTTGGCGAGCACGTTCAAGCGGCCGCGATGGGCCATGCCGAAGACGATCTCGTTGACGCCGCGAACAGCCGCGCCATCGATCAGCCGATCCAGAAGCGGGATCACAGTCTCGCAGCCTTCGAGCGAAAACCGTTTCTGGCCGAGATACTTCGTGTGCAGGAAACGTTCGAACTGTTCCGCCGAAATCAGTTTCCACAGCAGACGCTTTTTGACCTCAACCGGAATCGGCTCAGGCATCACGAACTCGCGGCGGATCTGTTCGCGTATCCAGCTCTTCTCTTCCTTGCTCTGAATATGGCGATACTCGACGCCGACCTTGCCGCAGTACGCGTGCTGAAGGATGTCGAGGATCTCGCGCAACGTGGCGCTCTCGCGGTTCGCGAGGCCGTCGGTGATAAACTCGCGATCGAGGTCCCAGATCGTCAGACCGTAAGTCTCGATGTCGAGCTCAGGGTGATACAAAAGCGGCAGCGCATGAAGCGGATCGATGTCGGCGAGCAGGTGACCGCGCACGCGATACGCGTTAATCAGCTCGATGACGCGCGCTTCTTTCACCGCTTGTTCGCGCACCTGATCGGCCGCCAGGAAAAACGGATTGCGATCGACGTTCCAGCGAAACGGCACGTGCGGAATGCCGAGATCTTTGAAGATGTTCGCGTAGAAGTCGTCCTTG
Organism: Pyrinomonadaceae bacterium; assembly: GCA_036279935.1. GTDB lineage: Bacteria > Acidobacteriota > Blastocatellia > Pyrinomonadales > Pyrinomonadaceae > PSRF01. The sequence goes on along the minus strand of DASURS010000035.1, from coordinate 5,452 downwards.
CCGATGATGAATTCGTGAACGCGCGCGAGAAACGCACCCGACTCCGCGCCCTGGATGATGCGGTGATCGTAAGTGCTGCTAATCGCGATCGCTTTGCTGATGCCGAGTTGCGAAAGCGCTTCCGGCGCCATCGCCTGGTACTCAGCCGGGTACTCGATCGCGCCCGTCGCGATGATTACTGACTGGCCCGCCATCAACCGCGGGATCGACGCGACCGTGCCGAGTGTTCCGGGATTGGTCAGCGAGATCGTCGTGCCCTGGAAGTCCGGGACCTGGAGCTTGCCGTCGCGCGCTCGTTTGATGACGTCGTCGTACGCGTTGAGAAATTCCGAAAAGGTGAGACGGTTTGCGTTCTTGATGTTCGGGACGAGCAGCGTGCGCGTTCCGTCCTTCTTCGTCAAATCGATTGCGACTCCGAGGTTCACGTCCGCGCGTTTCAACCGCACCGGTGCGCCGTCGCTTTCCGCGAAGCCGTCGTTAAGCTGGGGAAAGCTGTCGAGCGCGCGGAGGATGGCCCACGCGATCAGGTGCGTGTAAGACGCTTTGCCGCGATCGCCTTCCGCGAGGTGCTTATTGATGATGCCTCGGTTCTCGTCGAGAAGTTTTACCGGTATGCGCCGCTCTGAAGTCGCGGTGGGAACGGTGAGGCTCGTCTCCATGTTCTCCACGATTTTCAGCGCCGGTCCACGTATCGGAAGAGCTTCCGCGTAGGGCGCCTCGGACTTCGCCGCGGGAGCGGGCGAGGGTGCAACCGCAGGCGCCGCTTTGGGCTCCGGCGCGCGCGCCGGCGCCACTGCTCCGGCGCCATTTCCCGCCAGTTGAGTGGTAACAGCGCCGTCGCCGATCAGTTCGCTGAAATAGGACCGCCACGAATCATCAACCAGCGCTGGATTGCTTTGAAAACGGTCGAGGAGACCCTGTACGTAGGCGGCGTTTGCGCCGAACTCCTCGGCTATCAACTCTGACAGATCAGTTTTATTTATCTGGCTCAAAATCTTAAATCCATTTAGTTTTATGTGTGACGATAGACTATCATCTGCCGAACTAATTTGCACTCACGATAACAAATGGAAGAAGCACGCGAGCCGCGGGCTAGACTCAGAACGATTGTAGTGTTCGGGATGCTGTTCGCCGTATTCGGCGGCGTCATCATCTTCGCCTACTTCGCGACGTTTTCTCGCCCCCTGACGACCGTCATTCTGGTCCGTCACGCTGAAAAGAAAATCGAGCCGGCTAACCCGGATCCGGACTTGACACCGGAGGGAGTCGAACGCGCGCAGTTGATCGCGAGGATGTTCGGCGACGCCGGCGTGAACGTGATTTACGCGACGCAGTACAAGCGGACGCAGCAAACGGTGAAGCCGTTGTCGGATCGCATCGGCGTCCCGGCGACTTTGCTCAACTCAAATCAAACCGACGAGCTGGTGAACCAGATACAGACCAGTCAACGCGGCAAGACGATCTTCGTCGCCGGTCACAACAACACCGTACCCGCGATCGTCTCCGCGCTGACCGGAGAAACCTATCCGCCCATTCCGGAAACGGAGTACGACAACCTGTTCATCGTTACCATCTACCGTTTCGGAAAAGCGAAAGTGACGAAGCTTAAATATGGAAACTAAAAAAATTCGTGTAGGACGACGATCGTTCGTGAAGTTGCTATCTGCGCTTGGTGTAACAGCGGCGTCGAAGGCGTCGCCTGTCGCCCAAGCTCCCTCGCCGTCTCCGACTCCTTCGCCGTCACCAACACCGGCACCGCGCATCACCAAAGAGATGATGCACGAGGCGGAAAAACTGATCGGCATCGAGCTCACCGACGCGCAGGAGGCGATGGCGCTCGGCGGCGTCAATCGTAATCTCGACGCCTACGAGACCGTACGCAAGATCGACATACCGCTCGACACCGAGCCGGCGATCGCGTTTCACCCGATGCGGGCGAAAATGGTTTATGGGCCACGCACGAAGTTTCGCCTGGGCAAGGTCGAGCCGGTTTCGTTCAAGACTGTCGAGGACCTGGCGTTTGCTACTGTGCCGCAGTTGGCCGAACTGATTCGCACGCGCAAGATCACGTCGACTGAGTTGACGCAGATGTATCTTTCGCGTTTGAAGCGCTACGGGCCGAAGCTGCTCTGCGTCGTGACGCTCACCGAAGAGCTCGCGCTCAAACAAGCGGCCGCCGCGGACGCGGAGATCAAACGCGGGAAGTATCGCGGGCCGCTGCACGGCATTCCGTGGGGCGCGAAGGACCTGTTTGCAACGAAAGGGATCAAGACGACGTGGGGCGCCGAGCCGTATCGCGATCAGGTCATCGATTACGACTCGACTGTTGTCGAACGACTGAACGAAGCGGGCGCGGTGCTCGTTGCGAAGCTTTCGATGGGAGCACTGGCCCAGGGCGCGCGCTGGTTCGCGGGCGTGACGCGAAACCCGTGGCAGCCTGAGGAAGCGCAAACGGGATCGAGTGGATCGTCGGCGGGCCCGGCCGCCGCGACCGCCGCCGGACTCGTCGGCTTTTCGATTGGCACCGAGACGTTGGGGTCGATCGTCTCGCCTTCGTCGCGTTGCGGCGTCACGGGATTGCGTCCGACGTACGGGCGCGTCAGTCGATACGGCGCGATGGGTTTGAGTTGGACCATGGACAAGATCGGCCCGATATGCCGCGGCGTCGAGGATTGCGCGGCTGCGTTGAGTGCGATTTACGGGCCTGACGGCAAAGACATTACCGTCGGCGAAGCGCCGTTCAACTGGAACCCGGACACGAATATCAGCACGTTGCGAATCGGTTATCTGAAAGCGGAGTTTGAAGGAACTGGCGGCCCGCCCAATCCGAATCCCAACCCGCAGCAGCGGCAACAGGCTGAGCAACGCCGCGCGGTTTACAAGACCGCGCTCGAAGTGCTGGAAAAAGCGGGCGCGAAGCTCGTGCCGATCGAGTTGCCGAAGTTTTCGGCGGCGCCGTTGCGATACATCCTGACGGCTGAAGCGGCGGCGGCGTTTGATGACATCACTCGCGACGGGCGCGTCAACCAGTTGTCGGGACAAGCGCCGGGCGATTGGCCCAACACGTTCCGCACGTCACGATTCATTCCGGCGGTTGAGTACCTGCGGGCGCAACGTGCGCGGACGCTGTTGATGCACGAGATGGAGAAGCTGATGTCGCAGTGGGACGTGTTCGTGAGTCCGGCGCCGGGAAGCGCGAGCTTGTTGGTGACGAACCTGACCGGAAATCCGGCGGTCGTGCTGCCGTGTGGGTTCGTTAACGACTTGCCTCTGGCGATCATGTTCACCGGCGGGCTTTACGACGAGGTGTCGCCGCTGAGGGTGGCGCTGGCGTTCGAGCGCGCTACGAAGTGGCACACGATGCACCCGAAGGTCGACTGGACTTAAAGCGTAATCTCGAAAGTCGATCCCTTGCCGGGTTCGCTGAAAACGCGGATCGAGCCGCCGAGCTCTTCGACTGCATTCTTAACAACGTCCAGACCGACGCCGCGGCCTGAGAAATCGCTGACGTTCGCAGTGGAAAAACCAGGCTCGAAGATCGCGTCGAGAATTCCAGGATCGATACCGCGCCCATCGTCCGTCACCGTTATCCGTGTTTCTGACGCTTCGATCACGATGTGACCGCTGGTCTCGATTCCGTGATCGACCGCATTTCTCACGAGATGAATTACCGGATCTGCAAGCGCGTCGCACACGGATTTTTCCAGGGATGCGGTGACGGTAATTGAAAAGTCGATACTTTTCCCTGTCGCGTCCGCAACAGCCTGTCCTGCGCGCATCGCACGATGAAGCATGGCGTAAACATCAGACGTCGTTGCGTAAACGATCCGAAAATTGATCTTGCGGCCATCGGCTTTCGGGAAAGTCGCGATAACTTCGCCGACGCTGTTTAGTTCCTCTTTCTTCTGCTGAAACTTCTGATCGAAATCGGCGAGATCGAAACTCTCTTCAACAAGATAGACATTTGCATTCTCCGCTATGCATTGAGCCAAACGGTGTCGCTCTTCGTCTTTTAAGGAACTACTGATCTCGGCGGGGATTACGTTTTGAATCGGTGTGTTTTGAGCGTGGTCAAAATCCGTCAGATCGTCGAATGAAGCGCGGCCCGTGCGAATAGCGTGAAGCAGATCCTCGAACTGGTGAGCGCGTGCGGCAAGATCGTTGAGTCCGTTGGCGTGTGCTGCTGCTTTCAGGCTATGGACGTTGCGGAACAACTTATCGAGCAACTCGCGCCGGTTTTTACCGGCGCTGGCGCGGAGCTGATCGATCGATGCGGAGATTTGGCTAAAGCGGGCTTCGAACTCATCAGTCATCGGCAGCGTCCGTTTCGCTGTCTTCGGCTTCCGGCTGGACGTTCCGTTGCGGCTGCTGCTCGTCGAGGTCGCGCTTGATGGCGTCGAGGATGCCGTTGATGAATTGCGTGGCCTCGTAGGTCGAGAAGCGACGGGCAATTTCCAGCGCTTCGTTGATGGCTACGGTGCGCGGCGTGGGCTCGTACAGAAACTCGTAGACGGCGAGGCGCAGGATATTGCGGTCGACGACGGCCATTCGCGAGATACGCCAATGCTCCGCGCGCGAGCGGATGCGGTCGTCGAGCAATTCGAGGTTTGAAAGTGTTCCGGCTGCCAGTCGCGTCGCAAACTCGCGCGCCGTCTCGTCGAGATCGGCCTCGCCCAGTTCAGCCCAGTACCCGCGCACCACTTCGGTCGCAGGCATTTCGGCAACGTCAGCCGCAAAGAGCATTTGCAAGGCACATTCACGTGCCTTACGTCGCGAACCCATAAAGTATTACCAACACCCCTTAAATTGATGAGCCAGCAGGTAAGCTCATCAAGCTTCGAATGATTCCCGGTAAAGATTAGCCAACTCGACCGCTGTCATGGCAGCCTCAAACCCTTTGTTGCCTAGCTTCACTCCGGCCCGGTCAATGGCCTGGTCGACCGTGTCGGCAGTTACGATACCGAACACAACCGGCAGTCCACTTTCCAACCCAGCATGTGAGATGCCACGCGCGACCTCGTTGGCAATATAATCGAAGTGGGGAGTCTGACCTCGAATGATAGTGCCAAGACAAATTACTGCATCGAACTTGCGCGACTGTGCGAGCCGCAGGGCGAGTAACGGAATTTCGAATGCGCCCGGCACTCGGTAAACCTCGACTCGACCTTCTTTCGCTCCTAATCGCTCCAGACCGTCGAGCGCGCCCTCGACCAGCCTGCCGGAAATGAATTCATTCCATCGGCTCGCGACGATGGCGAAACGAAAACTTTCCGCGTTTAGACGGCCTTCATGAACCGTAGGCTGCAAGCTATTCGACCCCGCGAGCTGAATAGTTACTACGTTTCGCAGTATAGGAGATGCTCGGAGGCGCATCAAGTTTCTGAATTTGTTGGTTTTCGAGGACGGTGTTCCAGCTCCCGAACGCGAACGTCCAAGTCTTTATGTTTGGCTT
>DASURS010000034.1:0-9246 GCA_036279935.1 Pyrinomonadaceae bacterium | reverse complement strand
CAGAATGTTCTCGCGCACGGGCGAAGCGCTGCTGCAAGTCGCGGGTTTGCGCCGCAGCCACCCGCACGCGGCGGAAATGGCGGCTGCGGTTGCCGAGACGGTGTTGCGCGATCCCATCCGGTGAGTGCAGAATCAGCCACCCAAGTAATCCAAACGAGAGGAATAAACATGTCTACTCCCGCGTCCCAGCAACCATCCCCAGCACTTTTCTTTAACGCTGTTAACGCGCATCAGCGCACCGAGGCCGTGAAAGCCGCGATTGAGCTCGAAGTGTTCACCGCGATCGGCGAAGGCAACACGACCGCCGCCGATATCGCGAAGCGCTCCCAGGCGTCCGAAAAAGGAATTCGCGTTCTGTGTGACTTTCTCACGCTTATGGAGATGCTCACGAAGCAGGACCATCATTACGCGCTGACGCTCGACTCGTCGGTGTTTCTCGACAAGCGTTCGCCGGCGTACGTGGGCGGCGCGATCGAGTTTCTATGTTCGCCGATGCTGACTGAAGGCGCGAAGCACATGACTGAAGCCGTCCGCAAAGGCGGCACCGCGATGCAGGACGACGGCACAGTCGCTCCCGACAATCCGGTGTGGGTGAAATTCGCGCGCGCGATGGCGCCGATGATGTCGTTGCCGTCGCTGTTGATGGCGAAGCTGGTCGATCCGAAAGCCGATCGGAAGTTGAAGATTCTCGACATCGCCGCCGGTCACGGTCTGTTCGGCATCGCCTTCGCTCAGAACAATCCGCAGGCCGAGGTTACCGCCGTCGATTGGGGCGCCGTCCTAGAGGTCGCGAAGGAGAACGCCGAGAAAGCGGGACTCGCCGATCGTTACAGCACGATCGAAGGCAGCGCGTTCGACGTCGATTTCGGCAGCGGATACGATCTCGTTCTGTTGACCAACTTCCTGCACCACTTTGACGCGCCGACGTGCGAAACACTTTTGCGGAAGGTCCACGCCGCACTTGCCGACGGCGGCCGCGCGGTGACACTCGAATTCGTTCCGAACGACGATCGCGTAACGCCGCCCGACACCGCCGGATTCAGCATGATGATGTTGCTTTCGACGCCTGCCGGCGACGCCTACACGTTCGCTGAACTCGAAAGCATGTTTACCAACGCCGGCTTCTCGCGCAGCACGCTTCATCCGCTGCCGCCGACATTCGAACAGGTCGTGATCTCGGAGAAATAATTCCGATGCGCTTCTGCATCCTGCTGCTTCTCTGTATTGGTATTCTTCTGCACGCAACGAATGCTCAACAACAACCGGTGCCGCCCGAGACAGTCTATCTCCTCAAACCGGCGCATGTTTTCGATGGCGAGTCGGCCCAGCTTCACGATGGCTGGGCCGTCCTCGTTCGCGGGCAGAAGATCGAAGCTGCTGGTCCGCTGAACAGCATCAACGCTCCTCGCGATGCGAAGGTTATCGATTTACCAGGGCTCACGCTCATGCCCGGCTTGATCGAGGCCCACTCGCACATCCTGCTGCATCCTTACACCGAAACTGTTTGGAACGATCAGGTCGCACGCGAGTCGCTGAGTCTGCGCGTGGCGCGCGCGACAAACCACTTGCGCAACACGCTTCAGGCAGGCTTCACGACGATTCGCGATCTCGGCACCGAAGGCGCGGGTTACGCTGACGTCGGACTCAAGCAAGCGGTCGAGCAAGGGATCATTCCGGGTCCGCGAATGATCGTTACGACGCGTGCGATCGTCGCGACCGGCAGTTATGGGCCGAAAGGTTATGCGTCGGAGTGGCGCGTGCCGCAGGGCGCGGAAGAGGCGGACGGCGTCGACAGTTTGACGCGCGTCGTTCGCGATCAGATCGGACATGGCGCTGACTGGATCAAGATCTACGCCGACTATCGTTGGGGCACGCAAGGCGCCGCGCCGACGTTTTCACTCGACGAGCTGAAGCTCGTCGTCGAGACAGCGAAGAGCGCGAACGTGCCCGTCGCCGCCCATGCGACCACGGCGGAAGGAATGCGCCGCGCAACACTCGCCGGAGTGGAAACGATCGAGCATGGCGACGGCGGAACGCCGGAAGTCTTTCGCCTGATGAAAGAACGAGGCGTGGCACTTTGTCCCACGCTTGCGATCGCGGGCAACAACGCGAAACGCAAGCAGGCCGTCTTTCAGGCTGCGCTCGCCGCCGGTGTGACGATCGCGAGCGGCAGCGACGTCGGCGTCTTCGCTCACGGCGATAACGCGCGCGAGTTGGAAACGATGGTCGCGTTCGGCATGCCCGTGATCGACGCGTTGCGTTCGGCAACGTCGATCAGTGCTCGTGTGCTGCACATGAGCGACAAAATCGGTTCGGTCAAGCCCGGACTGTTCGCGGACGTAATCGCCGTCGAAGGCGATCCGACGCGTGACGTCAACGTTTTGCGGAAAGTGAAGTTTGTGATGAAGGGCGGCGTGGTCTACAAACAGTAGGGCCGCTATTTTGCGAGTATTCTTTTCACCGTCAGCAGCAGTTCTTCGGTGCGAAACGGCTTGCCGACGAAGTCGCTGAACCCCGATTGGAGTGCACGGGCGCGATCGCGGTCGGTGTGGGCGGTGACGGCAACACACGGAATATGGGCCGTCAACGAATCGGCCTTGAGCTCTCGAAAGACTTCCCAGCCGTCCAGACCAGGCATGGAAAGATCGACCATGATGAGATCGGGTGGATTCTGTCGCGCGAGGTCCAGGCACTCCCAACCGTTCTTAGCTTCGTGGACCTCGTGGTTGGCGCCTGATAGCAAGAGCCTGAGCAACTCGCGGTTGTCGTCGTAGTCTTCGGCGATGAGAATCGTGGCCATGGGCCTGAAGAGAATACCAAAGTATTATCAATCGTTAAATCCGTGGAAACCCGGAGATCCAAAATTCAACAAATGGCTCGCCGCCCTTTCATAATCATCCTGATTCTGCTGGTTCTGTCGCTTCAATCGCCTCCGTCAATCGCCCAGCAACAAACCTGGCAGCTCATCTGGTCCGACGAGTTTGACTACACCGGACTCCCGGATCCGTCGAAATGGGGCTACGACGCCGGCGGACACGGCTGGGGAAACAAAGAGCTCCAAAACTACACCGAGCGGCGCAAAGAGAACGCCCGCGTCGAAAAGGGCGTGCTGATCATCGAGGCGCGGAAAGACGGCGACGACAAGAACCCGTACACGTCGGCGCGCCTGGTTTCCAAAAATAAAGGCGACTGGACCTACGGCCGGTTTGAAGTAAAAGCGAAGCTGCCGACCGGGCGCGGGACCTGGCCCGCCATCTGGATGCTTCCTACAAAGCACAGTTACGGCACGGGTTATTGGCCCGATAACGGCGAGATCGACATCATGGAGCACGTGGGTTACGACCCCGACGTCATCCACGGCTCCGCGCACACAAAGAGCTACTACCACGTCATCGGCACGCAAAAATCCGGTAAAACGAAGGTCGAATCAGCCCGAAGCGGGTTCAACGTATACGCCGTTGAATGGACGCCCGAGGAAATCCGCTGGTACGTCAATGACCGCCAGTACTTCACTTTCGCCAACGAACGGCTCTCAAATCCGGCCGCAGACTACAAACAATGGCCTTTTGACAAGCCTTTTCACCTGCTGCTGAACGTCGCCGTCGGCGGAAACTGGGGCGGCGCGCAGGGAATCGACGACTCGATCTGGCCTCAGCGAATGGAAGTCGATTACGTTCGCGTGTACCAAAAACAGCGATAACGCAAATTCCTGCGCCTTTTTGGAAAAACAATTGACTAGCAGAATAGCAGCCGTTCATAATCACTCGTGAGTTCTTGCGGCCCCTGCGAGTCTCATCATTGCTGGAAGCAACCCTGGGTTAGTAATCCCTACCTGACGACCTTGAGGTTTCATCACCCTAAATCACCACGACACGGAGGAGCGAGCTGTGGTCAACGGACATTTGGAAGATAGTTTGCGGCGTGAGATTGAAAGCTACCTCGACGGTCGCCTCAGCGCGATCAGGCAGGAGATAACAACGCTGCAAAGCCTGCTCAATGAATCACTTTCGAGTTTTCTTGACCGCCAGGCCGACGTGCAGATGGAAGGCAGCCTCGTCGCCTCCATCACCGAACACCTGCACGCCGCTCACGAACGCGGCGTCGAACTCGCATCGGCGGAATCATCGCGCGCCAAGGCGTCGAGCGACATGGCCATCGTCAAGTCCGCGATCGGTGAGATCAACGATCAAAAGTCGCAGGCTGAAGTGCTTAAGGCGCTGGTGAACCGTGCTTCGTCGTTTGCTCCGCGCGTGGCGTTCTTCGTCGTCAAAGGCGACACGGCCAGCGGCTGGCGCGGACGTGGTTTTGAAGGAACAGTCGGCGACCAGGCAATTCAGGACATCTCGCTCTCGCTCAACTCCGATAACGTCATTAGTTCGGCCGCCAAATCGTTGCAGACGTGGAGTGGCGGACCCGGCTCGCACTCGGAAGACCATTCGCTGCTGAACCGTCTCGGCGAGGAACCGCCGCAGCGAATCGTCGCGATCCCGCTGAGCGTGCGTGGAAAAGCTGTCGCTGTGTTGTATGCGGACTCGGCCGCACTCGATTCCGAGGCGATCAACCTCGAAGCGCTCGAAACCCTCGTGACTGTTTCCGCGATGGCTGTCGAGTTGTTGTCAGTGGCCCGCACGGCCGGCGCTGCGAAACGGCCGGTGGAAGAAGCGGCGCCGCCCGCGCCCGCGTCGGAGCCTGAACCAGTTCAGCCAACGTACACGCCCGCGAGCGAGTATCACGAACCAACGCCCGAGCCGGAGCCGGAGCCGTCGTTCTCCGGGGCTGAGACGATCGAGAGTTATCATGCTGCGCCGGTCGAGTCCGAGTCATTCGCCGAAACGGTCGAAGAAGCCAATGACGGTTACGAAAGCCCGGGAGAACCGACTCCCGCGTGGACAACGCCGCCGCCGGTTGAAGCAGCACCCGAAGCCGCGCCGCGCCGCCGGTACGGGCAGGACCAGAATCTTCCAGTCGAGGTTTCCGGCGAAGAAGAGCGTCGCCTGCACAACGACGCGCGCCGTTTTGCGCGGCTGCTGATCTCCGAAATCAAGTTGTACAACGAGCAGAAGGTCGCGGAAGGACGCTCGGAACATGACCTCTACGACCGCTTGCGCGAATACATCGATCGTTCGCGCGAGATGTATGACAAGCGCGTGAAGGCTGAAGTCGCCGCTCGCTACGATTACTTCCACGGCGAGCTCGTCAACACGCTGGCCGAAGGCGACGCTTCAAAACTCGGATCGAATTATCCGGGGGCAACTGTGAACGCCTGACGCGCGTCGGTTCTTTGTACTTGTCCTTTGCATTTTGTATTTTGAGTTCTGCTTCGGGGGATGTACAAAGAATCAATGTTCAAGCATCGACTACTCTTCGTCTTAATCGGCGTCGTCGTTCTGGGAGCGGCTTCGCTTCCATACCTCATGAGCGCGAGCTGCGTCACGCGGCCGCAAACTCTCGCCGAACAAAAAGCACTCGAAAACCTGCGCAACATGACGCGTAACGACGTGCTGCCGTCGGAAGACGTCGTTGCGGGAATCGAGAACCAGTTTCCGCGAACGAAGGCCGCCGCGCTGGCTCGCATACTCCGCGCGCGAATCAAGCTGAACGCTCGCGACTTCGCCGGCGCCGCGTCTCTGCTCGACACCAGGGTCATCTCCGACAACACGTCCATCGCCGATTATGCGCTTTTCATGCGTGCGGACGCCCTGCAACAGGCTGGACGGACACAGGAAGCACGCGCCGTCTACCAGCAGTTGATCCAGGAGCAGCCGAGCTCGTTGCGCGTGCGCGAGGCGACGCTCCGCGCCGCCGACTTGTTGATGAAGAACGGCGAGGCTGCGGCGGCGCCGTTGTTACTGAAGAAACTTGTCGACGCTGACGACGGCGCGGCGTTACTCGCAACCGCGAAGGCGCACGAACAAACTTCCGATCCGACGCGCGCTCTCGCCGCGTATCGACGTCTCTACTTTTTTGCGCCGCAGTCAGACGAAGCCGCCGAAGCAGCAACTGCGATCACAGGACTTGGCTCAACTTCGTCGCCCGCAACAGTCGAAGAAGCAATCACACGCGCCGATCGTCTCTACGCGGCGAAGAAGTACAGCGACGTCCTGACTGCCTACACCGACGCGTTCGTGAAGTTTCCAGCGACTGCAACCGCCGAAAACCAGCTCCGTCGCGCCATCGCTGCGTACACCGTGCGCAAGACGACCGACGCCGTTGCCGCCGTCAACAGCATTCCCGCGTCGGCCGGCGAGACTCGCGCCGAAGCGCTCTTCTATCTCGCGCAAACTTACGCGCGCGCGCGGCAATGGGACCAGGCTCGCGCTACCGCGGAAGAGCTCCGGCGCGCGTTCCCCAACAGCAATTTCACTCCGCGAACGTTCGTCGCCGTTGGCCAGATAGCCGAAGACGCGAAGAACACAGTCGACGCTTCCTACTTTCTGCGCGCAGCCGTGAACGGCTGGCCCAACTCGCTCGAAGTCGCCCAGGCGCAATTCGACCTCGCGTGGGACGCGCACGAAGCGAAGAACTTTGCCCAGTCGTCGAAGATGCTGACCGAGCATCTCGCTTACTACGCCGACAAGAACACCGACAATCGCGGACGGGCAGGCTATTGGGCCGCGCGCGACAGTGAGCGGGCCGGCAAACTCGCCGAAGCTCGTGCACTGTACGAGGCGATGCAGGCGCGCTACGACGCTAACTGGTACGGCTATCTCGCCAAGCAGCGTCTCGACGTTCTGAGCAAGACGACGCAACCGAAGATGTTCGCCGCGGATTCGATCGTCGCCCGCGCCGTTGCGAACCTCAAAACCGTTACCGTCGCAGAAGAGACTGCCGGACCTGATGCCGATGCGCGACTCGTCAAAGCAAATCAGTTGTCAAACATCGGACTCGATGAGTGGGCGATGAGAGAGTTGTCTACAGTCAGCGACAAAGCGCCCGACAGTCCGAAGATCAATCTTGCGATGGCGAAGATCTATCGTTCTGACGAAGAAAACGTTCGCGCCTTGAACGCCTTGCGTCGCAGTTTCCCGGACTATTCGCAGATGAAGCCCGAAGAGATGACGCGCGAGCAGTGGGACGTCTTCTATCCGCTCAACTACTGGGACATCATCGTTCAGGAATCGCGCGCGCGCAGCCTTGACCCGTACCAGGTTGCTGGTCTTATCCGCCAGGAAACAGTCTTCATCACGAAGGCGCGTTCGGGCGCGAACGCGTACGGGCTGATGCAGGTGCTCGTTCCGACCGCCCGCCTGACCGCTCGCAAATACGGCGTCGGGCGCGAGATCACCGTCGATTCGCTGTTCGAACCGCGTTTGAATATCCAACTCGGCACGGCTTACCTGCGCGATCAGATCGACAAGTTTGGACGCATCGAATACGTCGCGGCTGCGTACAACGCCGGCCCCGGACGCGCGGTCCAGTGGAAAGCGTCATTGCCGCCGGAAATCGACGAATGGGCCGAAGCTGTTCCCTTCAAAGAGACGCGCGGGTATATTCAGGGCGTCGTCCGAAACCGGCTTCAGTACCAGCGGCTTTACGATGAGAAGGGCAACTTCAGGCCGGAGGTCGGCGCGCGCGTCGTGGATTCGAATCCCGAAGTGCGCAAGCGACGCGTCGGCAATTCAAGCAACGAAGAATAAAGTCCGTGTATGAAACGCATCATCGCACTCACGATTTTCCTGTTTCTCGCTCCGGCGGTTAACGCTCAGCAGCAACAACTGTTAGTCATCACCACTGAACCGAACGCGATCGTCTGGGTCGACGACATTCGGCGCGGAACGACTGACAAGTCCGGCAAGCTCACGCTGACGAAACTTACGTCGCGCCGGCACACGATTCGTGTGCGCGCCAACGGGTTCAAGGAAACGGCAGTGCCGCTGGTTCCGGGACGGACCGCGATTACAGTGAAGCTTGTGCGAACGACGAGCGAACCGGAGCTCGCGTTTCAAAAGGCGGAGACCGCACGGGAAACCGCGCGCGACGACGCCGCCCGGCAGAATGCCGTCGATCTCTATCGCGAGGCGATCAGATTGAACCCGACGAGCGCGAACGCCCACGTCGGTCTCGCACGCGTACTCCTGGACCAGGGAAAGACTAACGACGCGCTCGCTGAAATCGATGCCGCGCGACGCGCGAGGCCGAGTTATCCGGAAGCATCGGCAGTCGAAGGCCGCATTTATCGCGAGGCCGGCAACACGGAGGAGTCGATTCGTTCGTTTAAGCGTGCGATTCGCGAGGGCAATGGTTTTCAACCCGAGGCTCACGTCGGACTGGCGCGCGTGTATGAAGACAAAGGACAGTTTGCTGAGGCCGCCGCCGAGCTGCGCGCTGCGATCGATCAACTTTCCGACAGCGAACCCGTCATCTATCAAATGCTCGGCGCCGCGTACGAGAAACTGGAAAAGAAGAAAGAAGCCGCGGCGGCTTACGAGAAATATCTGAAACTCGCGCCGAACGGCAGCTACGCCGCGGCCATCAGATCCATACTCGATCAACTGAAACGCGAAGCCGCCGGCGAGCAGATCATTCCGTAGCCACAAAAAGGCACAAAAAACACAAGACGGAAGAGATACAAATGTCTACACCTTCAGTCTCAAAGAGCCGCCACGTATCTCACAAGGCGAGCTTGTTCACCGAGTCCGTGATTCGCGAGATGACGCGCGAGGCGCTGAAACACGGCGCCGTGAACCTGTCGCAGGGCTTTCCGGATTTTGCCGCGCCCGAGGAAATCAAGCGGAAAGCGATGGAGGCGATCGAGCGCGACGTCAACCAGTATGCGATCACATGGGGCGCAAAAGATTTTCGCGACGCACTCGCTCGCAAGACGAAGTGGTATCTCGGGCTCGACGTCGATCCTGAAACTGAGATCACCGTCACCTGCGGATCGACCGAAGGTATGATCTCCGCGATGATGGCGACTGTCGATCCCGGCGACGAAGTCATCGTCTTCGAACCTTACTACGAGAACTACGCGCCTGACGCGATTCTTTCCGATGCGCGTCCGCGTTACGTACCGCTCCGCGCGCCTGACTGGAATTTCGACCGCGACGAGTTGCGTGCAACATTCAACGAGAAGACGAAGGCGATCATCGTCTGCAATCCAAATAATCCGACGGGCAAGGTCTTTACACGCGACGAGATGGAGTTTATCGCGTCGTTGTGCAAGGAGTTTGACGCGCTCTGTTTTACTGACGAGATTTACGAGCACATTCTTTATCCGCGCGAAGGTGCGGAGATCGCACATATCTC
>DASURS010000033.1:0-47908 GCA_036279935.1 Pyrinomonadaceae bacterium | reverse complement strand
TTCACGGTGAAAAGGTCAGTAGACATGAACTGTCCGACCGTGCGATAGCCGTGTTCCCACTCCTCACCTTCGGCTTTTTCGAGAACGGGCCAATGATGGACCGGTTGGCCCTTCTTCTGATTGGCCAATATCTCTGCCGTCAACTGTCTCTGGACCACGTCCTTCGAAACTGAATTTCCGAGCGCCGCCCGTGATTTATTGATCCAGCGCGCGCCTGTTTGCCTGCTCTGTGCGCGCTCCTGAATGATACCGAGATACTTATCTATGTCGGCGCTTGCAACTTGTACACTCGCCAATCCCTCACGAGCGAGCGGCAGCAAGTGATCGAGAACGAGCGCCGCGGCGCTGTGACTCTTTCCGTCAATCCAATTGAGTTGAGCTTCGAGCCCGTGTCGCGCGGCTCGGAAGAAGTTCGCCTTTGCGTCGTCGAATGCCATGCACTTCGAGATGTCTCCGTACGCGTCCGGAACCGCGATCATGAGGCCCGTGAAAAACGCCGCATTCGCAATCTCGTCGACGACGGTGGGCCCGGAAGGAAGCGCGCGATTCTCAATACGAAGATGTGCGACGCCGTCACTTACGCCATAACAGGCGCGATTCCAACGCCAGACAGTGCCGTTGTGCAGCTTCAACGCAGACAGTAACGGCGTTTCGCCGCGCGCGAGGACGGCGAACGGGTTTTCATCCGGCTCAGTGAACATGATCGGACGAAAACGAATGATCTGGTCGTGAAACAGTTCGATCACCGAGTTCTTCAACCAGCAATCGCCGAAACTCACGCGCGTCGGTTGATTGCGCGCGAGTTGCGGACGCGAACGCTCGTCGGTCGAATGCTGAAACAGCGCGACGCGTGTTTCCTGCCAGAGACGCTGGCCGAACAACAACGGCGAGTTGACGCCGACAGCCAGCACCGGCGCGGTGATCGCCTGGGCCACGTTGTAATCATTCGTGAAATCTTGCGCGCTGCTCTGATAGTGAATCTGGAAACTCGTGTTGCACGACTCCATCATGATGTTGTCGTGTTGGAGGTGCAGTTCGTCGAGTCCTTTGATATGAATCGAGAGCGGGCCGCCACGCAGTCGAATCACGCCGCGGTTAAGTTCGTGATAACGCGCCACCGGCGTGAGGTTATCGAGCGTCAAATCTGATTTTTGCAGTGTCGGGAGAATGCCCGAGAGAAGAACATCGGCATCGTGAGACGAGGCGCTCTTGCGAGCGAGTTCGATTACTTCGATCGCCTCTTCTTCCATGCGGCTGAAACAATCGTTTGTAAGATCCTGAGGCGTGAGGTTCGCTTCCAGGTTGAAGCGCGCGATCTCCGTTGTCAGTCGAGGATCGTTGGCCTGTTTCAGGACTGCCAACGAAACCGGCGCCGGCCGCAGATAACGATCGACCAGGAACACCTCCTGTTCCGCCCCAATACGCCTGACGCCGCTCTCGATACGCCCGTTCTCGAGCATGAACGCAAGCGCGCGCAGATCTTCAAGCAGCGCTTTCATGAAGGCCTGCGCTTTTTTCTCATCCACCTGTTGTTCGACCTGGTGCTCTCCCATACGTGTATGCGCGTCCTACAGCAACTTCAAGTCCCGACAAACACACTGATTTCAAGCCGCATTCAACCAGGATTTGTGCATTTTCCCGCATTGATGCGAATCTTTGCGCACGCAACGCCGCGTTCTTTCTGTGTTTTACGGCGTTACCACTCAGGCACATTCGTTGCTATGATCCGGAGCACTCCTGAATCACTCGTTCGGGGGACACCAATGTGCTGAGTACGGGCCAGGGAGCAGTGGAAGGGTGAGTCACAACTTCCATGACTCCCTGAACCCGTCTTTAGATTGAGATCACAAGGCAAGGGCCCGCTGGAACTCTGATAACTTCGACTCCTCGTTTGCAACAACTACCGACGGACGCAGCGGACGCGCAACCAGAACGGGACACGGCGCCTGCCGCAGCACACGGTCCACATTCGATCCAAACAACGCACGCATTCCAAAACCGGCGCCATGCGCGCCGACGCTAATCAAATCGATCTCGAACCGCTCCGCGTAATTCAGAATCTCTCGATACGGATGTCCTTCACTCACAGCGGTTTTGACGTCGCACCAGAGATGCACTTCAGACGGCACAACTCTTTGCAGACGGCGCGCGGCGTTGTGGTAAGTCGATTCGCCTTTGGCCGGATACCACGCGATCTCTGGCTCCCTCACCGCCCCCGGCGGCAACACGTGGAGCAGATGCAGTTCCGCCTGGTGCTCCTGCGCGACGGACAAGCCATACTTCAGCGCCAGTTCAGAATAGTCGGAGAAGTCGTAGGCGACGAGGACGCGTTGCAAGTCGACTTTCAGGTTCTCCGTTACAAACTCTCGCTCGTCGTTGTGCATGACAAGCACGGGACACGGAGCACTTCGGCAAACGGACTCCGCCGTCGACCCGAGCAACGCCGCACGATGCGGACGCCGCCGCGAACGCATGACAATCAAGTCGACGTTCGCCTGCTGCGCGTGCTTCATGATCTCCTCGCCCACGTCATCGGGCAACGCGATAAGCAGCCGCCACCGCGAATCAGCAGGACCAACGTGCTCAGCCACCAGGTCTTTGACCTCCTGCTCCGCATCCAGTGCGTCGCTACAGTGAAGCAGGATCAGCTCGGCGTCATGCACACGCGACAACGCCATCGCATAACGTACCGCGCTTACGGAATACGGCGACAAGTCGATCGGACACAGAATCCGTTTGATTTCGATCATGACAGAGTTACCTCCGTTCGTCCTACTTCTTTGGTCTTACAACCTCGACCGAACAGTGGGCACGGGCTGCAACGGCTGATGAGACGCTGCCGAGCAACAGACGATCAATACCGCGCGTTCCCTTTGCGCCGAGGAATATGCAATCTGCGTCCCACGTGTGAGCTTCCTGAAGAATCTCGTCCGCGGGGTTCCCGCGTCTGACCAAAACCTCCGTGTGCAGGCCGGCGCTGCGAAGTTTGTCGGCAGCCGCTGCGAAAACGTCACGCACGCGATCCCAGTTTTCTTCCTCGCCGACTGCAATCCATTTCAGATCCGACGCGTCAGCCGGGTTGGGAGGAATTGCCATGACAGTGTCGACGACCGCCAGCAAACCGACTTCAGTTCCCGTTGGCCAATCACGTCCGCAGATCGCGTCCACGGCGGCATTCGAGTCCGCCGAGTTGTCGACGCCGACGAGGAGCCGAATCGGGTTGTCGGCATTCTGGTAGGCACCATGCGTAACGCGAACCGAGCAGCGGGCCTCGTAAAGGACTCGTTGCGAGATACTGCCGAGTATCAACCTTCCTCCAAAGACCGAACGGCCAAAGACCGAACGGCCACGCGCTCCCATCACGATCAGATCCGGATGCCACTCATCGGCTTTTCGGATCAGCGCCCACGCGGGTGAGTCAGCCTCCGCTGTATGGTCCACTTGCCAGCCGGGAAACATCGACTTGATCTGTTCCGCGGCGCGCTTAGCTAACGTTTCGGCTTCTTCCAGTTTCTCCAGTGCTAATTGGTGGGCGCGCTTCACGCCTTCCGGCATGTATGAAGGCAACGTTGTGCCATCGTCTCCGGTCGGCGTCGGAACAAAGACGTCGGCCAAAGACATCACGAGGACCTCGGCGCCGTCGCCTAGTCCTGCCCTTCTTAGATCCTGAAGCGCTGCCGCCGCGCACTCCGACCCGTCGTACGCGACCAGAATCTTCATTGCTTGTTTCATTGTCGTTAAGGTCGAATCGCCACTTTCATCACGCCGTCGAGCCGCTCGCCAAACAGGTCATAAGCTTCCACGATGTTGTCGAGCGAGAAGCTATGAGTGAGCAGGGGCGTGAGATCGACGCGGCGACGTCGAACCATCTCCATCAATCTGCGCATGCGTTCTTTTCCGCCGGGGCAAAGCGTCGTCACGATCCTGTAATCGCCAATGCCGGCGCCAAATGCTTCGTACGGGATGGCGAGCTTGCCTGAGTAAACGCCCAGACTCGAAAGAGTCCCTGCCGGACGCAGACTTCGCAACGCGCTTTCGAACGTCTGTTGCGTGCCGAGCGCTTCAATCGCGACGTCAGCGCCGCCTCCGGTCAGTCGTTTTATTTCGGCGACCACGTCGACGGCTCGATAATCGAGGGTGACTGTCGCTCCCATCTGTTTCGACATCGCCAGACGTTCGTCGTCTCCATCGACGCCGATGATCATTCCCGCGCCCATCACTTTCGCGCCCGCAGTCGCACACAACCCGATCGGTCCCTGTGCAAACACGACGACTGAATCGCCGATCTTTATTCGCGCCGACTCAGCTCCCGAGAATCCCGTGGAAGCGATGTCCGAGAGCAGCACGACCTCTTCGTCCGCCAGTTCATCGGGGATCTTTGCGAGGTTCGCCTGCGCGTTAGGAACTCGCAGATACTCGGCCTGCGCGCCGTTGATCGTATTTCCGAAACGCCATCCACCGAGCTCTTCGTATCCTTCGCCGTGACCGCATTGTGACGAATGGCCCGACAGGCATGCGCGGCACTGGCCGCAGGGCGTGATGGCGCCGACGAGCACGCGTTCGCCGATCTTGAATCCCGAAACGCCTTCGCCGATCTCTTCAATGATGCCGACCGGTTCGTGACCGATCACGAGGCCGGGCTTGACCGGATACTCACCTCTGACGATGTGCAGGTCAGTTCCGCATATCGTAGTGAGCGTCACTTTGATAACGACTTCACCCGCTCCGGCGCGAGGTTTTTCTACCTCCTCAACACGTATTTTGTTCTTGCCAAGAAATACATTTGCTTTCATGTTCGTACATCCCTTGCTATCCCAATCGATGCAGCGAGGTTGAGTGCAGCGCCCTTGCAATGTCGCGCATTGATTCGGCGGGCGCGCCATGTTTGACCTCGATCGACTTGATTGGCGACGTTAGAAGGACCTTCTCGTCGGCCCACAGCTCCAGACGGCAACCGACACAGATCGCTCCTCGGCTCAACGGCGCGCCGGGAAGGGACGAGCCTCTGATCAGTGCCTCGCTCGGTTCAGTGAGAAGGCTGCCGCCCTCGACGAGGGCGCGGCCCGTTTTCGGATCGAGCAGGAGCATGCGATAGTCGTTGTTGTGCGTGCGAAGCAGGATCGTGTCGAAAGGTTCCAGGTTTTCCAACATGATCTCGGTGCGTGGATCGCCGTCAGTCAAATGATGCTCGTCGCGCGTGAGATGAGTCTCATGCGACTCGCGGCCCCAGCAATCCAGACACAATGCCCAGGCCGGATCGACGTCGAGTGTGGTGTCTTCAATTGTGCGTCCACACTTCGAACAGATGCCGTAAGCGCCGGACATCAGGCGATCGAGCGCGTCGTCGATCCGGCGCAACCGCGCCTGGAGCAACTTTTCGTTCTGAAGTGGTTTAAACGAGGGCTCCGAGAATTTGAGCAGAGCCTCGCAAATGTCTTCACGTTCGCCGTGGAGACGGTTCCAAACGAATCCGCCTTTTCCTCCGATCGGGATTGCGGCTAATTGAATTGTGCGATTCTCACTCATGATTGTTGCCTCCATGACGCTTGACTTATGAATGCGATAATTCCCAGTACCTTTGTTGAGCGCGCTTGGCCCAACTCCAAAAACCGCCTTGCCTCACCGTCGCCGCTTCGTCTTTCGAGAAGTCCTTGTGCAGGTAAATGCTGTCGCCGCCGAGGTCGTCGATGACGGTGCGCAGCTCGTGTTCGTAATGCGTGACGGGTTCGCGGCCTGCGATCTCCGCCGCCAGGTTCGCTGCCGCAACCTCGGCCTGGCGAACGGCCATGTGGCCCAGCTTTGGACCATCAAAGCTCACGCAATCACCGACAGCGTACATGCGATCGAGACCGCGGACGCGCATCGTCGAGTTTACGTTTACGTAGCCTTCGTGATCCGTGATTCCCGTGTACGAGGCGACGGAAGAGCCGCGAAACGGAGGCGCCAGCATGAGCAGATCGAAATCGATCGCGTCACCGCTGTTCGTCATCGCGGAGCGTGCCGTCAGTGAGTTGATGCTGACGTTTGATACGAGGTCGATGTTGCGGGCGTCGAGTGCCTTCTTGATCGCGGCGGCCGCGGCGGCGTCGCCGAACTCCGCTTCGAGCGTGTCGGGAGTAACGACGGTGATTCCGATGCGATCGCGTCTGCCCTTCTCTTCCGCAAGATGCGCCAGCGCAAACGCGCTTTCGTAAATCGGCACCGGCAAACGCGCGCCGGGACATTGACCAAATACTGCCCGTCCCTCTTCAAAACGCCAGACAGCTTTGCCAAACTTCATCGCCTTGTCGACGTTCAGGAGATGGTGGGCATGTTCGTAGAAACCGTTGATACGCTCGGTGGCGAGCCGGCGGCCGAGTGCAAAAATGAGATAGTCGTAAGGGATCTTGCCCTCGACTTCTCCGTGCGCGATGACGATCTTTCGTTCGAATGGATCGAGGCGAGCGACTTCTGCTTCGACGAAGTTCACACGTCGATTCAGCATCGTCCGCCGGAGGTCGAAAGCAACGTCTTCCGTGGTGCACTTTCCGAAGGCGAGCCGCACCAGTGCCGGGTAAAAGACAAACTGGGGGCTGCGTGACACGAGCGTTATCTGGTGCTCATCTTTGAGCTCCTCAGCCAAACGCTCTGCGGCTATCACGCCCGCGAACCCGCCACCAAGTATCAACACCTTGACCATCGTTACTGCCCCTTCTCGCTCCTTGTTTTTTCCTTCTGATTGACCGGACACCGGACTACTTCAACCGAACACTTCGCATGGGAGACAACCGATTGCGAAACAGAACCCAACAGAAACCGCTCCCACGCACGGTAACCGTGCGAGCCGACGATGATCAGGTCGGCGCCCCAGGCTTCGGCCTCGTCCAGAATGACGGTTCGAGGCGAGCCGGGCACGACGCGTCCGTCGAGCGCGATACTTTTGTCGAGTCTGGGTTTAAGTTTTTCGATCGCGCGATTGAGCGTGTTTTGGGCTTGTTCGCTAAGGGCGGAGTCCATTTCTTCGAAATAGTTGAGCGGCATCGCCCAGGGTTGAGGCGCTGTCGGTGTCATAAGTTCGAACGCCGTCAGGACGAGCAGTGTCGAGCCTGCCGGCCACGGACGGCGGGCGACTTCCTCAACGGCAGCGTCGCTGCAAGGGGATCCATCTACGGCTAACATTATTTTCATACGCTTACTCCAATCCCGGCCTCACCCCGTGCATAAGCCGTACCACCTATTTGTTTAAGGGTTTTAGCGGGTTTGGATTGAAGTAGAGGCTGAGGTTGCGGGGTATTTCGCAGCCCGACAGAAAATTCCCGCAAGGATCTGTGCGGTCGTGCCCGGGTCATTGGTCATATATCATTTGACATTGGTCATTTCTCATTTAGAAGCCGGGAATCCCACCCACGGCAGTGGGTGGATGTTTACAATCCAACCTACTCACACCAACAAAAATGTAAAAAAATCCTACCAACGGTTGGTAGATCATTCACTCCAGCCTTAGGCCGTAAGTGAACGATCCACCAACTGCCGTTGGTGGGATTCGGCGAGATCGGCGTCGTTTATGTAGGTTGCGTTGAACGATCCACCAACTCCCGTTGGTGGTATTAAGAAGCGTGCCACCCTTGTAGAAGTTACGTCACGCCCGCACCGTCACGCCCGGAGGACTTCCGCCAGCGTTTTGAGGAGTTTCTCGGCGGTGTAGGGTTTGTTGAGGAAACGGGAGACTCCCTCGAGGACGCCTTCGCCGGCGTGCTGTCCGGTTCCCAAACCACTCGCCGCGATAATGCGAACACTCGGATTCATTCGCTGCAGCGCGCGGATCGTCGCCGGACCGTCCATGAACGGCATCACCATGTCAGTCAACACAATCGCGATCTCAGTCTTCTTGTCGGCGTAAACCGCCAGCGCCTCAGTGCCGTCACTCGCCGTCAACACTCTGTACCCGAACGTTTCCAGCGTCCCGCGCGTGATCTCGCGAATCGACTCCTCATCATCGACGACGAGAATCACCTCACCATTCCCGAGCGGCATGTCCGTCTGCGCCGCCGCGGCATCGACTGAGCCCGGCGTATCAAGTGCGGGAAGATACAGCGCGAACTGGCTGCCTTTGTGCAATTCGCTGTAGACGTTGATGAACCCGCCATGACTCTTCACGATCGTCAACGCCGTCGAGAGCCCGAGCCCGGTCCCTTTCGTCATCTCTTTAGTCGTGAAAAACGGCTCGAAGATGCGGCTCTGGACCTCGGCAGTCATTCCCGGCCCGGTGTCCGCAACACTGATGACGACGAAGCGTCCTGCTTTCGCCTCGATGTGCATCCGCGCGTAGTTCTCGTCGAGGAAAACATTCTCCGCCTTGATCGAGATCGATCCACCTTCGGGCATCGCATCGCGCGCGTTGACGCACAGGTTCATCAGCACCTGGTGCATCTGCGTCGCATCGGCGGAGATGATCCACAGGTTGTCAGGCACCTGGAAACTGATCTCGATCGACTTCGGCAACGTCTCGCGCAAAATCTTGACGATCTCTTTGATCAGGTGCTTCGGCTGCAAAGCCACGCGCTCGCCTTCGATTCCCCGCGCAAATGACAACACCTGCCGCACCATGTTTCCGCCACGCTCGGCATTGGTGCGCAACACGTCGAGCCAGCGCTTGCTTGTCTCGTCAACCGCTTTAAGTTGCAGCATGTCGACGGCCATCACGATCGGCGACAGCACGTTGTTGAGATCGTGCGCGATGCCGCCTGCGAGCGTGCCGATCGACTCCATTCTCTGCGCGCGCAAAAACTGCGCTTCCATCCGCTTCTTTTCGGTGATGTCGGTATTGATGACGAGGATCGCCTTCGGCTGTTCGCGTTCGTCGCGTACCAGGGTCCAGCGGCTTTCGATGATGATTTCAGCCCCGTCTCGACGGGTTTGATGCATCTCGCCCTTCCACTCGCCGTGCTCGACGATCGCGTCGCGAGCAGTATCGAACTGGCGGGACGGTTCCTTGAAAAGCACGTCTTCAGCGTACTTGCCGATGACTTCATTCGCCGACCAGCCGTAGATCTTTTCGGCGCCTTTATTCCAGAACAGGATCTTCTGATCGAGGTCGCGCACCATGATCGCGTCCTGCGCCTGATCCAGAAGCGCAGCCTGCTCGATAATCTGCGCCTCGGCACGTTTGCGCTCCGTTATGTCGCTGCGGATCGCGACGTACTGGTAGGGTTTACCTTCGGAGTTCAGGAACGGAACGATCGTGGTGTCCACCCAGTAAAGACTTCCGTCCTTAGCGCGGTTGCGGATCTCGCCACGCCAGACTTTCCCGCTCGCGATCATGGTCCAAAGATTGCGGATGAACTCTTTTGAATGATAGCCGGAGTTGATGATGCGGTGGTCCTGCCCGAGCAGTTCCCCGCGGGAATACTTCGAGATTTCGCAGAATTTGTCGTTGGCGTAGGTGATGATGCCGCGCTGGTCGGTAATCGCGACGATAGCCGACTCGTCAAGCGCAAACTTGATGTCGGCCAGTTCCTTCTCGGAGCGCTCCAGCGCCTCTTCCGTGTTTTTAGGAACCGGCTTCAGCATCCTCGAGTTTCTTGAGACGATATCTGAGTTGATCACGCGAAATCCCTAAAAGCTCTGCGGCGCGGGTTTGATTTCCGCCGCTTCGTTGAATTGCCTGGCGTACGAACGAGAGTTCGGCTTCGTCGAGTGAAATGCCTTCGTTCGGGAGGACGAAGAGCGTCGAACCGTCAGTGCCGGATGACGGAGACTGGGCAACGCGGGGTGGGGCCAACAGACTGTCGGGCAAGTATTCGGTAGTGATTTGGTCGGCATCCTCCAGGATCAGTGCGCGTTCGATGACGTTGCGCAGCTCGCGAACGTTTCCGGGCCAGTCGTAGTTGCGAAACACAGCCGTTGCTTCGGGCGACAACCCCGTGATCTTTCGCCGGCGAAGTTTGGAACCAATAGTTTCGATGTAGTGTTGCGACAGCAAGAGGACGTCGTCGCCTCTTTCGCGCAACGGTGGAATGTCGATCTGAATGATCGACAAACGATAGTAGAGATCGAGCCGAAATCGTCCCGCTTCGCTTTCTGCTTTGAGATCGCGGTTAGACGCCGCCAACACTCGCACGTCGAGCGGAATGTCTCTCAGTCCGCCGACGCGGCGGAAAGCGCCTTCCTCGAGAACGCGCAGCAGTTTTGCCTGAAGCGAAAGCTCAAGCTCGCCGATCTCGTCGAGCAGCAGCGTTCCGCCTTCGGCTTGTTCGAACAATCCTTCCTTCCGCGCTTTCGCGTCGGTGAATGCTCCTTTTTCGTAACCGAAGAGCTCCGACTCGATGAGCGTCGCCGGGAGCGCGGCGCAGTTGACGGCTACGAATGGTCCATCGGAGCGTTCGGAACCGTAGTGAATGGCCTTCGCGACGAGATCTTTGCCCGTTCCCGACTCGCCTTGCAGCAGCACCGACGACACTTCACTCTCAGCGACCTTCGCCGCGAGACCAAGCATTTTCTTCATCGCGGGCGACTCGCCCACGATCTGGCTGAAGTTGAACTCACGCGCGCGTTCCTTTCTGACCTGCGCGACTTCCCTGCGTAAATGACGCGTCTCGAGCGCATTTCGGATCGTGATGCGGAGCTCTTCGAGGTTGATGGGCTTGGCGATGAAGTCGTAAGCACCGCCGCGCAACGCCGAGATCGTGTTGTCGATCTGGACATTACCCGTGATCATGATCACGATCGTTTCGGGATGTTCGTGCTTGAGCTCGCGCAGCACATCGAGGCCCGAACCGTCGGGAAGATCGATATCGAGGAGGACCGCCGCAGGCAGTTCCGCCTTGAATTGTTTGACGGCTTCGGCTACGGAGCCTGCTTCGACGGGCGTGAAACCCCAACTCTGCAAAGCTTCGCGCAGAGTCCAGCGAATAGCTTCGTCATCGTCGACTACCAGGATTTGTTCGTTCGCGTTTCTGGGGGACATGCGAGTTGATTATATTCGTCTGCGTGTCGATTGGAAACAAGGCATGATCGTTGCACGCACAAAAAAGGATGTCCGCCGCGCAACTTCGTAAACCCATTAAGGACTCTTCAGCCTCCGCTGCAAGCACCGCGGTAATTCCCGGCGGCCAGGAATCGCACGCTCTGCCGGTGACTGACGTGCAACGGTTGTTCGATGTTGATCCTGCAACTGGTTTGACGGCGGCGCAAGTGTCGGAGCGGCAACTTCGCTACGGTCTCAACGAGCTTCAGCGTATCAAACCTCGTCCTGCGTGGCGTTTATTGGTCGATCAATTCGGAAGCATCGTGATCGCGCTTTTGGCTGTCGCCGCCGGGATCTCGTGGGCGACCGGCGATGCCGCGGAGGCGATCGCGATCCTGATCGTGCTCGTTCTCAACGCGGCGATCGGTTTTTTGACCGAGTGGCAAGCCGGCCGCGCTCTCGAAGCACTACGACGCCACACGCACACCAGCTCGCGGGTGCGGCGCGACGGATTTGAAACGACAGTTGACGCCGAGCAGCTCGTGCCGGGCGACGTCATCATTCTGAACGCTGGCGATCGTGTTCCCGCTGACGCTCGATTACTCGAAGCCGTGCGTCTTCAGACGGAGGAGTCGGCGTTGACGGGTGAAAGCACGACGGTCGACAAGAGCGTTGACGCTGTTCCAGTCGAAGCGCCGTTGGCTGAGCGCAAGTCGATGCTCTACCTCGGCACTGCGATCGCGGCGGGTCGAGGTGTCGCCCTCGTCGTGAACACCGGCTCGGGCACTCAACTCGGGAAGATCGGACGGCTCGTCGTCACCTCGACCAAAGACCGCTCTCCGCTCGAATTACAACTGACTCAACTCGGACGCCGCCTGGTCTACCTGGTCTTGATCATCGCGGCGGTCGTGATGATCACCGGCTGGCTGCGCAACGACGGTCTCTGGTTGATGGTCGAAGTCGGCATCAGTTTGGCAGTTGCCGCAGTACCGGAAGGTCTTCCGACAGTCACGACTCTGATTCTTGCTCTGGGCGTGCTGCGCATGGCGCGGCAACGTGCGATCGTCCGCCGTCTGTCCGCTGTGGAAACGCTTGGCAGTACCACGGTGATCTGCACTGACAAAACGGGGACGCTCACCGAAAATCGCATGACCGTGCGCGAGTATTACCTCTCCGACGGGCGTCGCATCGAGATCGGTGAATTCGACGAGCCACTCGAAACTGATGCGCTGCTGCAACAGGCAGTGCGAATCGGAGTGCTTTGTAACGAAGCGGCGTTTCGCGCGGGAGTTGAAGACGAGACGCGAGCGATCGGCGATCCGACTGAGACGGCGCTGCTCGTCGTTGCTGATGCGCTTTATCTCGACGTCTCAAACGAGCGCGCGATCAATCCGAAGGTTGCGGAACAACCGTTTCATGCAGGGACGAAGCGGATGACGACCGTGCATCGAGCGGCGAGTGGCCAACATTTCGCCGCGCTCAAAGGCGCGCCGGCCGTCGTCCTCACTGCTTGTTCGCGCTACGTCGATGCAAACGGTAACGAGGTCAGTCTTGATGCGAAGACGGTCGCGGCGTTCGAAGCTGCAAACGAGCAAATGGCGAAACGGGCGCTGCGAGTGCTGGCGCTCGCTTGCAAGACTTTCGACGACAAGGCTGAGGATCGCTCGGACGAAGCGCTTGAAAGCGGCTACACGTTCGTCGGCTTGGTGGGCATGATCGATCCGCCGCGGCCTGGCGTCGCGGAGGCGATCCAGCGCGCCAGTGTGGCCGGCATTCGCACGGTGATGCTGACCGGCGATCAACTCAACACCGGAATCGCCATTGCTCGCGAGCTCGGCCTCGGTAAAAAGGAGCCGACCGCTCTCCACGCCCGTGATTTGATCGACGCGCCGGACAGTCGTCTGGCTGAATTCGCCCGCAACACGGACGTCTTTGCGCGCGTGTCGCCCGAGGAGAAGTTGCGCATCGTCGAAGCGTTGCAGAAAGCAGGCGAAGTCGTGGCCGTCACCGGCGACGGTGTTAACGACGCGCCCGCACTGAAGCGAGCGAACATCGGCGTCGCGATGGGCCAACGTGGGACTGAAGTCGCGAAAGAGGCTGCTGACGTCGTCCTCGCGGACGATAACTTCGAAACGATCCTGCGAGCCGTCGAGGGTGGACGGACGATCTACGCGAACATCACGAAGTTCGTCCACATGATGTTTTCGCACAATCTCGGCGAAGTATTGATGATCTTTACGGCCATTGCGGCAGGTTGGCCGTTGCCTTTGTTGCCGCTGCAAATCCTGTGGATGAACCTCGTGACGGACGTGTTTCCGGCGCTCGCACTAGCGCTTGAACCTGCTTCGCCACAGGCGATGAGACAGCCGCCGCGGAGCGCGCAGGCGAGTTTCCTGTCGCGGCCGTTTCTTACTTTGATCGCGTGGCAGTCGGCGATGCTTGCGGCGCTCGCGCTTGGCGCGTACGTTTGGGCGCTGCAACGCTACGGGCCGGGAGTTCATGCGCGCACGATTGCGCTGTTCGCCCTCGTTTCCGTCCAGCTCGGGCATACGTTCAACTGCCGCTCGCGCATCCGGTCAGCTTTCAATGGTCTATTCCGCAACCCGTTTCTTTGGATCGCGGCGTTCGTCGTCGTGCTCCTGCAACTGCTCGCCGTGTACTTCTCACCGCTGTCGGCGATTCTCAACACCACGCAGCCTTCGCTGACCGACTGGGCGGTGATTTGCGGCTGCGGGTCGTTGACGATCGCCATCGTCGAACTGACCAAATTTGCCCATCGTTTGAGGAAAACTTCGCAGAACTCGCCTGATTAACGGCCAAAAATGTGCGATTTCGGAGGGCACAAGCCTTGCGACGTTTGAGGTCGCGCGAAGAGCTACTTTGCGATGGAGGAATTATGACGAGTCTGCATTCATCTACCGATAAAGACCAGCCATCCGTCATCCGGGCGCTGTCCACGATGACTGACGAGAACCAGCACGAGGTTCGCTGCGGCATGTGCGCGCGGGAACTCTACGTCGACGAAGACGCGTATCAGTACTACAGCGACGCCCTGCTCTCCGGATTAGACAACCCTTTTCGCTGTGAGGTGTGTAGCGAAGAGTACGACGACCTCGCGTACGAAGGCTGATCCGAGTTTCCGCTCGGAACTCTCTATAGATCTGAACCCAACTCGCCGGCCGAACCGTCATTCGCATCGGCCGGCATATTAACGGCGCACGCCGACCAGTGGGGTTGGCTCGACGGCGCTGACGCGGATGCGGGCGTCGAGGATGGTGGCGCCGGTTTCGTGAATCACGAATGGGTTGCAGTCCAGCTCCGCGATCTGCGGGATGTCTTCAACCATCGCACTTACCCTCAGCAACCCTTCTTCAAGAGCCGCGACGTCCGAAGGCGCACTGCCGCGAAAACCAGTGAGCAACCTATAGGTCTTCAGCTCTCGGATCATCTCCGACGCGTCTTCCGTCGAAAGAGGAGTGAGTCGCACCGAAACGTCCTTCAACAACTCGACCTGAACGCCACCCGCGCCGCACGCCACAACCGGCCCAAACTGCGGATCGTGTACGACGCCCACCAGCATCTCGATCCCCGCCGGCGCCATTTTCTGCACCACAAAACCGGACGCAGTGTGTCCTTGCTCCGCGAGCCTGTCGCTCATCTCACGCGCCGCTTGACGAACCGCGTCGCCGCCTTTCAAACGCAGCCTGACGGCGCCTGCCTCAGTCTTGTGTAAGACTCCGGGCGCGATCGCCTTCAGCGCGATCTCGCCACCCATGCGCTCCGCGGCCGCAGCGGCTTCTTCAACACCAGCGACGATCTTCTGTTCGATCAACGGCAACCCATAACACAAACAAACGTCCGCAACCTCCTGCGGCGTCAACCAACCTCCACCACGCGCCAACGCCGACGCGACGATCGCCGCCGCCTCGTCAGCACGAATGTCGGCAAACTTCGCCGGATACGACTCAACCTTCCGCCGCCATTGCCCGTAACGCGTCGCTCGCGCAAGCGCTATCGCGGCTGTTTCAGGAAACGAGTACGACGGTATGCGAAACTTCTCCGTCTGCAACTCAGTCGGCGGCTCCTTCGCCGAAAGAAACACAGCGAGCACGGGCTTGTCGCGACCGATCCGCTCCACTGCCTGCACGATCTGCCGAGCAACGTCGTCAGAGCGCGTCACGAGCGGCGGCGTAAACATCACGATCAGCGAATCGACGTTCTCGTCAGAACCAACGATCTCGATCGCCCGTCCGTAATGCTCGGCCGGCGCGGACGCAATCATGTCCACCGGATTCACGACACTCGCACCCGCCGGAAGAAACTCGCGCAGTTTCTCCTGACTACGCTCGGACAACACCAGCACCTCCAGCCCACGCGCTTCACACGCATCCGCGCAAAGAATCGCCGGTCCACCTGCGTTCGTAATGATCCCGACGCGATTGCCACGCGGCAGCGGCTGGTTGGCGAACAACGACGCAACGTCGAACAGTTCCGCCAGCGTATCAGTGCGAACAACTCCAGCCTGCCGGAACAACGCATCGACCGTTAAGTCAGACGCGGCAATCAACGCGCCCGTGTGCGACGAAGTCGCGCGCGCGCCCGCAGCCGAGCGTCCACTCTTCACGACGGCGATCGGTTTCTTCCGACCAACGCGCCGCGCAATCTCCGAAAACTTCTTCGGATTTCCGAACGACTCGAGATAAAGCAGGATCACTTCCGTGTCGTCGTCCGACTCCCAGTACCGCAACAGATCGTTTCCGGAGATGTCAGCCTTGTTACCAACCGAGACGAACGTCGAGATGCCGAGGCCCAGCGACTTTGCGAACTCCATGATCGCAAATCCCAGTGCGCCGCTCTGCGACGAGAAACCAACGCGTCCACGCGGCGGAACCACCGGCGCAAACGTCGCATCCAGCGATACGTCCGGGTTGGTGTTGACGATGCCCATGCAGTTTGGGCCAATCAACCTCATTCCGGCGCTGCGGCAAGCGCTGACCAGTTCGGCCTGCAATGCCTTCCCTTCCGGTCCGACTTCCGAAAATCCGGCGGAGATCACCACCAACGCCTTCACGCCTTTTCGGCCGCACTCGGCCGCCACCTCAACCACCTTCGCCGCCGGAACGACGATCACCGCGAGATCGACCGGCCCCGGAACAGCTTCGATAGACGGATAACACGGAACGTCCGCGATGGAGGTCGCAGACGGATTCACCGGATAAACCGGCCCGTGAAACCCAAAGCTCAGCAGGTTATGAAAGATCTCGCCGCCGATCGTCGCACGCTGCCGCGACGCGCCGATCACCGCCACGGCGCGCGGCTCAAAGAAAAGCTTCAACGCGTTGACGGCCGCGATCGACTCGCGACGTTCGAACTGCTTACGAGCTTCGGCAGTGAAAGACGTCGGGAAAACGACGCGAAGCTGTCCGGCATTCGCGCTCACTTCGATCGGAAATCCCGACGCCCTGAACACGCGCAGCATCGCGTGGTTCGCAGCGACCACTTCCGCCTCGAAGATCTTGATGCCGTTCGCCGCTGCGACCTCCGCAAGCTGTCCCAGCAAAATGCTGCCGAGCCCGCGTGACTGAAAGTCGTTTGCGATCGTAAACGCGACCTCGGCGCGTTCGTCGGCGACAGCGACGTAAAACGCATGACCAACGACTCGCTCGTCATCACCGCTACATGCGATCAACCCAAACGCGTGATCGAGGTTTGCCTCGCGATGCGCTTCGGCAGCAATGGCGGAACTGTTCTTCTGACAATAAAAACGGAGCCAGCGTGATTCTTCCGAAAGCGACGTGAGCAACGCGCAAAGGCCTGCTTCGTCCGACGGAGTCATCACGCGGATGCGAACGGTCGATCCGTCGCGCAAGACGACGTCGCCGTCACGATGCACTCTCGCGTTCGTTCGCGAACGTATCTCGTTAACCATTTGAACCATGGAGTTTATTCGATGTCCTTACCCTTCGGAAACTCCCGTCAGCCGCTCGATATTGACCGTGAAAACGATCACCTGCGGCGCGGCGCCGTCCATCGAAATGGCCGACTCGACGGGCGTCAACATAGGAAATTTGCGGAGCAGTTTGACGAGCACTTCGGTGCGCTCGCTTGGTTTGTATATTTCTTCAAACTTGCCGAAAGCAATCGCGCTTTTCCAGGCGAGATCACTCTCGATCTCATCCACCTGGACGCACACGGCGGGATTTTCGCGCATCGCGGAGATCTTCGTCCCCGGCAACGAGTGGCTGTACAGACGATCGCCGTCGAGGTAGCAACTTATCGGCACTACGTAAGGTTCGCCGTTCACAATACAACCCAATCGCGCCACCTGCGCGTTGTCGAACAAGCTTCGTGCTTCGTCGTCGCTTAACCTCTTCATCATCATGGGAATCGCCTCCTCGCACTTCTTCCCCTGCTACCCCAGCAATCATCATGCTCAGTCGGATCTCGCAGTTTCGGAATGTTTTCGGTGTTCGCATGCGTAAAACCGCGCAGTTGCTGTGAAGGTTTCCACTTTCATAAGCATTCAGCTCATGGAAGTGACTGGGATCACACTGAGTACGCAACTTGCAGGGGCCTTTGCAGCCTCGTAATCGTAATCCAAATGGAACAACTTATGAACGAACCCCACTATAAGAGAATTCTAGTTGTCGATGATGACGCCAGCGTGCGAGACGCTCTCTGGACAATTCTCAGCCATTCCGGCTTTCAAGTACTGACCGCTGAGAACTTTGCCGAAGCGAAAGCGATCCTACAGGAGACGCAGTTTCACCTTGTTCTGACCGATCTGTGCATGCCGGACGCGACGGGAATGGACGTGATCAGTCACGTAAAAAGTGAGACACCGGCAACCGAAGTGATCCTCATGACGGGCCATGGCTCGCTCGACGTGACCATCGAGGCGATCAAACGCGGCGCTTACTACTATCTCGAAAAACCGTGTGCGCTGGACCGTGTCCTCGCGCTCGTGAATCGCGCTCTGGAGTTTGAGACGTTAAAACGTGAGAACGAAACACTTAAACAGAACCTGATCATCGAGAACCAGACGTTCGGTATGATCGGACGCGATCCGAAGTTACATCAGATCATTCAGACCATCCGGACAGCGGCGCCATCCGACGCGTCAGTGCTGATCGAAGGCGAAAGCGGCACGGGCAAGGAGCTGATCGCGACGGCGTTTCACACACAGAGCCAACGCGCGAACGCGCCGTTCATTCGCATCAACTGCTCCGCGATCCCGCACGAGCTCATCGAGTCGGAGTTGTTTGGTTATCAGAAAGGCGCCTTCACCGGCGCGGACCGCGACAAGCGCGGCCTGATCGAAGCGGCGAACGGCGGTACGCTGTTGCTCGACGAGATCGCCGAGATGCCGGCGCATCTGCAAACGAAGCTGTTGCGCGTCCTGCAGGAACGAAAACTGCGCCGGCTCGGTGATGAACGTGAGATCGACGCGAATTTTCGGCTCGTGTCCGCAACCAACCGAAACACTTCAGCGCTGCTCGTAGACGGTCAGTTGCGCAAGGATCTCTATTTC
The DNA here is from genome assembly GCA_036279935.1 of Pyrinomonadaceae bacterium. Taxonomy (GTDB): domain Bacteria; phylum Acidobacteriota; class Blastocatellia; order Pyrinomonadales; family Pyrinomonadaceae; genus PSRF01. Next base: position 29,432 of record DASURS010000033.1, on the reverse strand, counting down.
CGCATCAGCACCATCAAGATCAAAGTCCCATCTTTGCGCGAGCGTCTTGATGACGTGCCGCTGATTGCCCAACACTTCCTCGATCGCTTCAACGTCAAGTACGGCAAGCAGATCCGCGGTCTGTCACAACCGGCTCTGTTGCGCCTGCTTCACTATGACTGGCCCGGCAACGTTCGGGAACTGGAGAGCGTCATCGAACGCGCGGTCCTGTTCTGTCCGGGAAACGAATTGGCGCCGGAATGCCTGCCGGATGAACTGCAACGGCCGGCTCAGGCCAAGTGCTGTTTTATCTTTCCACCGCTGGTCTCAATGGAAGAGATCGAGCGCGAGGCGATCGTGCAAACGCTGGAACGCACCTCCGGCAACGTCAGACGCAGCGCCCAGATCCTGCGCTGTCCTCGTCCCACCTTCTATCGCAAGCTCAAGAAGTTCGGCATCAAGGTCCAACGCGGCGCCGAAGCCTGATCATTGGCCATATGTCATTTGACATTTGTCATTTTTCATTTTGTTTGCCTACAACAAGGCTGAAATAAACCATTAGCCTCCTGCCCGCGCACTGAAGCGACCGTTGTCATTGCAGAAAAATGAAAAATGACAAATGTCAAATGACATATGACCAATGCCCCGACAAATGACCCGGCTCGGTCTGAAACACAGATCGAGGTCGATTCTCATCCTGAGACATAGTTTCCATTCGCATTTCACGAAAATTGGCCCATCTGCCGCGGGCATGATGATTGCAGAAAGGGGGCAAACTTACTCGAGTGCAACTCGAGCTTGGTCCATCGTCTTACCCGTTTTTACACGGAGGAAAAACTAAAATGAGAAGCACACCTACAACCCACCGAGGGAGGAAGCTCAGCTTCCTGATAGCTTTGTCATCCCTTCTGTTGCTGACAGCGGCAGTGAGCGTGGGAGCTCAAACGACGACGACAGTCATCGAACCGATCATCGAGCCAATCGATGGCGGAGGAACGATTCTGCCGCTGCCGAGTCCCACGCCCACTCCTGCCTGCAGCCGCACGATTAAGGCCGACGTAGTCGCGCTCGATCAAGTAATCATGTTCAACCGCCTCGGAGCAGTGAACCCGGGCGGTATGATCTACGCGCTCAAGCAGGACGTCGTACCAATTGACCCCGTCAAAGGTCTGGTTGCCGGCAACGTGCAGTTGCGTTCCGACAAACGACCTCGACCTATTGCCCTGAGAATGAACAGTGGCGACTGTCTCAGGATTACGTTTACGAATCTTCTATCGTCCACCCCAATCGACGATCAACCCGCAACCCGCTCCGCCGGCGTGCACGTCATCGGCATGGAACTGGTCAATGGCATCGCCTCCGACGGATCCAACGTGGGAACCAATCCGCCGAGCCTTGTCGGGCCAGGCGGCACAGCGATTTACACGCTCACGGCCACACGTGAAGGCAACAACCTGATGTACAGCACCGGCGCCACGACAAGTGGCGAGGGTGATGGCGGCACGTTGGCCCAGGGGCTATTCGGCAGCGTTAACGTCGAGCCGAAAAACGCCGAGTGGTATCGCTCGCAACTTACGGCGGCAGACATGAAGCTGGCGCAGACCGGGACAACGCCCGGAGGCCAGCCGATTATCAATTACGACGCCGTTTATCCAGTGGGACACCCGAAGGCCGGCAAGCCGATCATCAAGATGCTGAACGGCGACACGATTGTTCACACCGACCTGAACGCGATCATCACCGGACCAAACAAAGGACGTTTCGCGGCCGGCACGTTCAGAGCCAATCAGACTGAACCCGATCGCGACCGTCCGTTCCGCGAATTTACGGTCGTTTATCACGACGAAATCAAAGCCATCCAGGCGTTTCCGCAGTTTCTGGATCCAGTCCTCATACACACGCTTCACAGCGTGCGTGACGGCTTTGGCATTAACTACGGCGTAGCGGGTGTGGGCGCCGAAATCCTCGCCAACCGGCTTGGAGTCGGCCCGATGCACGCTTGCACCGAGTGCAAGTTTGAGGAGTTCTTCCTTTCGTCCTGGACCATCGGCGATCCGGCACAGATAGTTGACGTGCCCGCCAATGCACTCGACGCCAACGGGAAACTCATTCTCGGACCGAAGGCTACCAAGGTCCTGTATCCCGACGATCCCTCGAACGTTCACCACAGCTACATCGGCGACCCCGTCAAGATGAGAGTGGTGCATGCGGGACCGAAGGAACATCACGTTCACCACTTGCACGCGCACCAGTGGCTGCAAACGCCTGACGACGATAATTCAACTTATCTCGACAGCCAGAGTCTTGGACCAGGCTACGCATTCACGACCGAGATCGTTCACGGCGGCACGGGCAACCGTAACCAGACCGTCGGCGATTCAATCTTCCACTGCCACTTCTATCCGCACTTCGCACAGGGAATGTGGGAACTGTGGCGCGCACACGACGTCTTCGAAGCAGGAACAGTGCTCGACGCGAACGGAAGACCCGCGCTGGGCTCTCGTGCTTTACCCGATGGCGAAATCACAAAAGGTACGCCAACTCCGGCGATCGTGCCGCTGCCGACACTGGCAATGGCGCCGATGCCGACAGCTTCCGTGCCTGGCTATCCGTTCTTCAGTCCCGCGGTGGCCGGCCACCGTCCGCCAAAAGCGCCGCTCGACACGATCGACGATGGTGGGTTGCCTAGACACATCATCATTGGCGGCACTTTCAGTCACGTCGAGAACCGTCTCGACTTCAGTAAAGCATTGATAACTGCCGTCGCGCAGAAGCTTGCCGAGACCGGAACGGCCGCCGAAGTGGCCGCCATGGTCTATCACGAACAACGGTTGCACCCGAGCTACAAGCCCGACGGCACAGCCGCCAACTTCGTGCTTAACGGACTTCCGCGCAAACCCGGCGCTCCATTCGCGGATCCCTGCATCAACGACAGCGGAGTTGCGGTTGGAACTCCTCGAACCTACAAAGCCGCGGCTTTCCAGCTCGACATCAAGTTGAACAAAGCCGGCTGGCACTTTCCGCAATCGCGCATCCTTTCGCTCTGGGCGGACGTTGGCCCCACCGTCGCCGGAACGAAACCGCCGGAACCGTTCTTCTTCCGCGCGAACACCAACGATTGCATCACCTTCTACCACACTAACCTTGTTCCCGGAGTTTATGAACAAGACGACTTTCAGGTTCGCACGCCGACTGACATCATCGGACAACACATCCACCTCGTGAAGTTTGACGTGACGTCCTCCGATGGCTCCGGCAACGGCTTCAATTACGAAGACGGAACTTTCAGTCCCGACGAAGTGATTGAACGAATCCACGCCATTCGCAAGCAGAATGGCTGCATCGGCCTCGACTCAGGTGACACTCGCGACGGCACGTTCACGTGTCCGAAAGCGAAGGCGCACCCGTTCTTCGGCACGCTCGGCGCACAGACCACGGTCCAGCGCTGGTTTGCAGACGACGTTCTCAACAACAACAAGGTCGACCGCACGCTGCGCACCGTGTTTACCCACGATCACTTTGGGCCTTCAACTCACCAGCAGGCTGGTCTCTATGCCGGTTTGGTGATTGAGCCGCAAGGTTCGGTCTGGAAGAACCCGGAAACGGGCGTAACGATGGGCACGCGCGTTGTTGACGGTGGGCCCACCAGCTGGCAAGCGAACATCATCGAACTCGATGCCTCCAAGAGCCATCGCGAGTTCCTGTTCGAGTTCGCGGACTACCAGCTTGCGTACCAGGCCGGCGCCGGCGTCGATGCCAATGGCAAACCGATCGCCGACCCGGTTGGAGTGATCAACCCGCCGATCGTCAACGAAATCGGCCTGCCCTTCATCGTTGAAAACGGGATGATATGTCCCGGCGGAGTTCCGGCGCCTTGTCCGGAAGCAATCTCCTCCAAAGACCCCGGCACGATGAGCGTTAACTACCGCAATGAGCCCGTACCGCTACGCGTACGAAATCCCGGAACAAACACACAGGCCAGCGGCGCTGCCGGCGACCTGTCGAAGGTGTACAAATCGAACATCCTACGCGCCGATCCGGCGTTCAACATCCAGCCAGGTTTCTATCCCGCGTTGACCAAGGGAGTGCAACCCGGCGACCCGTTCACCCCGCTTCTGAGAGCTTACGAGAATGACAAGGTTCAGATTCGTATTCTGGTGGGAGCTCACGAAGAAACACACAACCTGACTATCAGCGGTCACAAGTGGCTGCACCAACCCGGTACGCCGAACGATCCGCTGGCAGTCAACAACACCGGCTACAGAAACTCGCAAGTCGCCGGCATTTCAGAGCACTTCGAATTTCTGACCGGCAAGGAATCGATACTGGGCAATCGCCCCTTCATCGATTACCTCTACCAGAACAGCGCGTCCGTCGACGGTCAATGGAATGGCGTTTGGGGCCTGCTCCGAGTCTACAACGGCCGCGTCGGACTAAAAACGGACCTGCTGGCGCTGCCCAATAACGTGGAAGGCGCTGCCGATCTGACCACCAACGATTCATCCTTCCCGACCGACTCGACGTATCCGACCGGCATTACCGATTACAAGGACACGACCGATACGTCAGTGACGGCGGACACAACAACAACGACCAGCACCACGCTCATGTCACCGGACATGATCGCCGATACGACTCTCCAGTCAGGCACGACTCTCGAGTCAGGTACGACTCTCGACTCAGGCTCGACCTCGCTGGACAGCGGTGGCTTCTTCATCGGCACGAAGACGATCGTGACTGCTAATCCGACCGACTTCGCGACCGGAAAACTCCTCGCCACCGGCATCTGCCCGTTTAATGCACCGCGCAGGAACATCAGCGTGACCGCAGTCACCGCGGCGGCACTGCCAGGCGGCAAACTGATCTACAACAGTCGTGCTGGAAACGGCGGAGCACTGAATGATCCGACCGCGATCATGTACTTCCGCAGTTCAGACATCGACGCCTACGGCAAGGTCAAGGCAGGCGTGCCGATTGAGCCACTCGTCGTCCGTGCAAACGCCGGCGAATGCATCAACTTCACGCTGCTCAACAAACTGCCGAGCGTGATGCCGGATCTGGCCGGCTTCAACACGATGCCGAACATCATCTATCACTTCAACGCTAATCAAGTGAAACCATCTAATCAGGTTGGCTTGCACCCGCAACTGCTTGCCTACAACGTGGCAAACAGCGACGGTAAGAACGTCGGCTTCAATCCAAACCAGACGGTTGGACCAGGCGGCATCGCCCGGTACATGTGGTACGCCGGTAACGTTGACATCAACGGCTTCCAGCGCATCGCGACCCCGATCGAATTTGGCGCCACCAACCTGATCTCTTCCGACCCAATCAAGCACAGCAATAAGGGCGCGATTGGTTCGCTAATCGTCGAGCCTCAGGGAGCTACGTGGATCGAGGATACGACATCGCGCGCGCAAGCGACGGTGACCAAGCCCGACGGCACGTCGTTCCGTGAGTTCGTCATGCAGTTCCAGACGGACATCAATATGAGGTACGCGGACGGCAGCCCGGTGCCGAACCTGGGTGGTCCGGAAGGCGCAGAAGATGCTGAAGATTCGGCCCAGAAAGCGATCAACTATCGCACTGAGCCGCTTTGGAAACGCATGGGCTACGCTCCGGAAACTCCGTTCGAGATCACGCGGAATTTCGACTTCACCAACGTGCTCACAAACGCGATGGTTGGAGGCGATCCGCAGACTCCGGTGTTCACGGCTCGCGCCGGCCAGACGGTCCGGCTCCGAGTCTTGAATGCCAACGGTCATGCTCGCAACAACGTGATCAATCTCCACGGCCACTTCTGGCAGGAGGAGCCTTACACCAACAACTCGAAGGTGATAGGGAATAATCCGCTATCAGAGGTTAAAGGTTCGCAGTACGGAGTTGGTCCGTCGTCGCACTACGAGGTGATACCAATGAATGGTGCGGGTGGTGCACGCCGAGTTACGGGCGACTACCTCTATCGCACTCAGCATTCCTTCATGTTCGATGGTGGAATCTGGGGTATCTTCCGTGTAACGCCGTAACCCGGCGCTTGTGGACCACGGATTGCACGGGTCCTCCGTGTAATCCGTGGTCCCTCTTTTTTTTAGGAGTGCAAAATGTCAAAACTAATCTTGCTAGTCGTCGCTCTCACTGCGATCAGCGCACAGGCACAGACACAGACACAGGAAACAAAACAGAAGATCGTCGAGCAAGGCATCGCGATCGAGTTCACGGCGGAACCGCTCACCCCGAAAGCAACCGCGATCAAAGCGGGCGAAGACGTCAACGTCAAATTCACAGTCACAGACACCACCACGGGCACTCCGGTGAAGGGCCTCGGCCTCTCAGCGTGGATCAGCCAGCGCCCCAGCGCCAAAGCCCCCGACCTGACGCAGTGCCGAGAGAAGATCCAATCGTATCTAACCGGCAGCATGCGCAACCGCCCGGACGTCGATCTCAACTCTTATTACGTCATCGCGCTGAACAAGAGCGCCGACATCTCAGTCATCGACCCGCTGCTCGGTTACGGCGGCAGCAAACTGCTCACGCTCGTGATGCTGAAAAGCCCCGGCGAAGACTGGCTGCTGACTCGCGACGGCGAACGACTCTTCGTCACGATGCCGCTGATTAACCAGGTCGCGGTCGTCGAGACGCGCAGTTGGAAAGTAACCAACTATATCGACGGCGGAACGAAACCGGCTCGCATCACGGCCCAACCCGATCAGCAATACGTCTGGGTCACCAACGATACCGGCGTGACGGTCATCGACACTACGACTCTGAAAGTGGCGGCGACGATTCCCACGGGCGCGGGCCAGCACGACATTGTCATCAGCAACGACAACCGTTTCGCTTTTGTCTCGAATCGCGAGAGCGGAACTGTTTCCGTTGTTGATATTCGCCAACTGACCAAATTGAAAGATGTCACAGTAGGCGCCGGTCCCATCTCGTTGTCGCTGTCCGAACTGAGCAAGGCGCTCTACGTCGCGAATGAAACCGACGGAACGGTGACAGTGATCGAACAGCAGGGACAGCAAGTCCTCGCCCGCATGGACACGAAGCCGGGCGCGCGCTCGATTCGCTTCGCGCCGGGCGGCCGGTATGGATTCGTTCTCAACACGAAGCTGAGCACCGTCTTCATCTTCGACGCAGCGTCGAATCGCATGTTGCACGAAGTGAACGTCGGCAAATCGCCGGATCAGATCATGTTCAGCGAGACGTTCGCATTCGTCCGATCGCTCGAGACGGAGAGTGTCGAGATGCTGCGGCTGGCAACAATCGGCAAAGAAGTGGACGTGACCGAGTTTCCGGGCGGACAGGCCGCGCCGGGCCAGGGCTCGACGCCGGTTCGCGCGGATTCAATCGCACTCGCGCCGGAAGGAAACGCAGTCATCGTCGCGAACCCCGTTGATAAGGTCCTCTATTACTACGCCGAGGGAATGGCGGCGCCGATGGGGAACTTCCAGAACTATCGCCGCGAACCGATGGCCGTCATGGTTGTCGATCGTAGCCTGCGCGAGATCAAACCAGGCGTTTACTCCACGACGATCAAGCTGCCCTCGTCGGGCAATTACGATGTCGCGTTTCTGAACGACTCGCCGCGCGTCTCTCACTGTTTCGACATCAGCGCCAACGTCAACGCCCTGTTGAAGGAGAAAGCTCCGATCGCGCTGCAAATAGAACACCAAATAAAGCAACTGAAGCTGGCTGTCGGCCAGGATTTCACGTTCCGATTCAAGTTGATCGAAACGGCGACGGGCCATCCGAAGTCGGACCTCAAAGACGTGCAGGTGCTGACGTTCCTGAGCCCCGGCACATGGCAACGGCGCGACATCGCGCATTCGGTCGGCGACGGCGTCTACGAACTGAAGATCAAGGTGCCGCAAACAGGCCTGTACATGCTGTTTGTCGAATCATCTTCGATGGGTGTGCGTTACATAGACCTGCCTTACGTGATGTTGCAGGCAACCGAGTAAACGAGGTGAATCAAATGAAAAAACAGTTTACGGTTCTCGTGCTTGGCGTGATGTTGCTGGCGACGATCGAAGCCGCGGCCCAAACATCCGAACCTTCATGTCACACGCCGGCTGCCAAGGCTGACACGGCAGCGCGCACTAAAATGGTGATCCCGGACGTCAACGTCCTGGACCAACACGGTAACGCACTCCACTTCTACAGCGACCTGATCAAAGGCAAGACTGTAGCGATCAATTTCATCTTTACTAACTGCACGACTATTTGCCCGCCACTCGCCGCCACCTTCGCACGGCTGCAGAAAGAGATGGGAGACCAGATAGGCAAAGACGTCCATCTCATCTCGATCAGCGTTGATCCGGTGACGGATACCCCCGAACGTCTGAAAGCCTGGGGCGCGAAGTTCAAAGCCGGCCCAGGCTGGACGTTCGTGACGGGCGACAAACAGGAAATTGACAAGCTGCTGAATGCGCTGGGCGCGGCGGTCGCGCGCAGAGAGGACCATTCGCCCGCGCTGATCATCGGCAATGACACCAAAGGTGTCTGGACACGGACTTACGGCCTCGCAAAAATTCCTCAGATTATGAGTGTCCTTCAGAATGTAATAGCCGGGAAGGCTGACGACTCGGCAGCCACGGAGGAGATCAAGCGATGAAGCTCAGTTTAGCCTTGCTGCTGATCGTCTTGTCGTCGATACTCGTCGTGGGGCAGGACCAGAAAACGCCGGACGAAAAGGCTTCGGATGGAAAGACGCCGGCTGAGAAATATTTTTCAGACGTCGAGCTGATCAACCAGGATGGCGAGAAGCTGAAGTTTTATAGCGACGTTCTCAAGAATAAGATCGTCGTCATCAATACGTTCTTCACCACTTGCACGAGCATCTGTCCGCCGATGAACCGCAACTTCGAAAAGATCCAGGAAGCACTCGGCGACCGTCTCGGGAAAGAGGTCTTCCTCGTTTCGATCAGTGTAGATCCCGCAACCGACACTCCGACTCGGCTGAAGGAATATGGCAAGCGTTTCCACGCTCGGCCCGGCTGGATGTTTCTGACTGGCAAGAAAGAGAACGTCGACTGGGCGCTCTACAAGTTGGGCCAGTACGTCGAGACAAAAGACGATCACACCAACATCTTCATCATCGGCAACGAGCCCAAGGGACTTTGGAAGAAAGCCTTCGGCCTCGCGAAAGCCGAAGAGCTGATCAGGATCGTCGAAGATGTAATCAACGATCGGATGTAAACAAATGATCCTCAGACTCATACTCATACTTCTTATCGCGATTGCGGGGTTGATGGCGTGGGCCGGTCCGGCGCCCGTCCATTCACAGAGTGCAACCGTTGCCTCGCAGCGTCGCGAGCTCACGCTCCAGGAAAAACGCGGCAAGGCGTTTTATCTGAGAGGCGAGAGCGCCTCGGGCCAGGAGATCACCGCGATGATGGGCGAAGTCGACGTGCCTGCGACGACGCTCACGTGCGCTGGTTGTCATGGCAGCCGCGGCGAAGGAAGAACTGAAGGCGGTGTTACCGCCGGCAGTATGAGTTGGACTTACCTCACGAAGCCTTACGGCCATTCGGACGACGGTGGACGCAAGCACTCCGCGTTCACCGAGGCTTCTTTTGTCAAAGCTTTGACTGGTGGTCTCGATCCTGCCGGTAACAAACTCGCCGTCGCCATGCCTACGTACCGCATGCCGCAGGAAGACATGGCGAATCTGATCGCGTACCTGAAACGGATCGACGCCGACACCGATCCGGGTTTGACTGACACGTCGATCGTGCTCGGCACGGTTTTGCCTGAGAACGCCGCGTTGAGTGGTTTGGCCCAGTCGATGAAGGCGGTTTTGCAGGCGTACTTTGACGAGATCAACAGTCGCGGCGGTATCTACAATCGCAAGATCGAGCTGCGCGTCATGCAGGGTGACTCAAAAGTCACCGTTTCAAACGTGAAGCATTTGATTGACGACGATCAGGTGTTTGCGATCGTCAGTGGACTGACCGCGGGCGCTGAAGACGGCGTCGCCGCATTGACCCAGGAGAAGGAAGTCCCTTTCATCGGCCCTTCTGCGTTGCTGCCTCAGAGGGGATCGCCGCTGAACCGTTACGTCTTCTATTTACTGCCGGGATTGAAAGAGCAGGCGCGAGCGTTGGTGACGTTTGCCGGGAAGAAGAGTGGTGCGGCGAAGTCGCACGTTGCGATCCTCTCGCCTGATGCTGAGTTCAACCGCGGCATTGCCGGCGCGATCGAAGAGCAGGCGAAGAAACTTAAATGGAGCTCGGTGACGACGATCTATTACGCGCGCGAGGGATTCAATCCGACGAGCTACGTCAATGAATTACATCAGAAAGATATCGACACCGTCTTCTTTCTGGGTTCGGGCGTCGAAGCAACCGCTCTTTTGAATGAAGCCGAAACCGTTGGCTGGACGCCGCCGTTGTACATGCTCGGCTCGCTCATCGGAAGCAACATCGCCGCCGCTGTCACGCCGAAGATGAAAGACCGGATCTTTCTGGCGTTTCCGACCGTTCCCACCGACGTCTCCGAAAGTGGGGCTGCTGAATACACTGCCTTACTGCAAAGAAACAAACTCCCATCGACACACGCAGCGGCGCAAGCGTCGGCAATCGCCGCTGCGCGAATACTCGTCCACGCGCTCGAGATCTGCGGCAAAGATCTGAGCCGTGAGCGCCTCATCACAACTCTCGAAGGTCTCTACGAATACGACACGGGCCTCATGCCGAAAATCACCTTCGGTCCTAACCGCCGCATCGGCGCTCTGGGCGCCTACGTCGTAACCCTCGATCCCGAAAAGAAACTCTTCCCCGCCAGCGCCGAGTGGGTCGCAGTGGACTAAGGCGCGCGCCTGACCAATTTGGGCAATCTGGAAGAAGTTTTCGCTCGCGGCGATCGGGTATAGCTACAAATCCGATTCTCAACTGAAAGCGATCAAGCGAAGATTTAGCTGCTAAGCTCTTGTTCCGATGCCCCGTTGTCTCTCCATCCTGCTCGTTGCTCTGCTGCTCGTGTCTCTGCGTTCAGCGATTTTCGCTCAGGCGGAGATCAAAGTTACTGGGACGGTGAGGGATCAGAATGGGGCGGTCATCGTTAACGCGAAAGTTGAGATCGGTGATGTTGCGAATAAACGGGTAGCAGTTGCGCAAACGGATACGGCCGGCGAGTTTGAATTCAACGGGTTGGCTGCGGAAAGTTATTTGATTTCCGTGAACAGCGAGGGATTTGCGACCGCGACGCGGCGCATCACCATCGCTCCGAATCGGTCATGTAACGAAGACTTCACACTCCTGCCGCGGCTGATCGAAAATAAACTGACCATTACCGCAAGCAAAGGCGCACTGCGAGCTTCAGCCGAAACTCCGCAGTCAATCACCGTCACGGACGCAGCGAAGATCGAACAGCGCCGCCCATGGTCAACACTGCGCGCCATTGAGCGAACGCCGAACCTCACGCCTGCGATCGCTAATCCCGCGCTCGAACGCCCGCGTCTCCGCGGCCTCGCGTCAAATCGACTCCTGCTCGTCCTTGACGGCGAACGCCTGAACAACGTCCGCAGCGATCCGACCTCGGGAGTCTCGCCAAGCACCATAGACGTCACGCAACTCGAATCGGTCGAAGTCGTCAGCGGCGCGGGCTCGAGCCTTTACGGTTCCGACGCGATGGCCGGCGTCATCAACCTGATCACCTCGACGCGTTCGGACTGGGATGACAACGCGAATCGTCTCGATCTGTCTTTCAACGCCGACGTCCGCAGCAACGGACCGTTCCGGCGCGCCGCCCCCACGCTGAACTGGAGTCACGGCGCATTCTCGTTGCGCATGAGCGGCTCTCTTTTTCGCCAACCGAACTACACCGCCGGCAATGGAGCGATCTCGACGGAAGAAGTCGTACGCCTGGGCACACTTGCGACCGACATGGGCAACGCCATCGGCAACAACGTCGCGCGCACCTACGCGGTCTGGAGCATGAACGCCGGCGCCGAGATCCCGAACGCTCACGGACACGGCTTTAACGATCGACTCGATCTCTGGTTCAACCCCGGACAGAACCAAAGCTTTCACTACCGACAACTAAACAGCCAGCATATGGATCTCGGCTTTTCGTTCATCACGCCGCCCTTCGATCCACGCACGCAGTTCAACAGTTTTCGCCGCCTCGACAAGTACGGCGCGCGCTACGAAAAACGCGAGCTGACAAGCTGGCTCAACCGGATCGCAGCCGGCGTCTATCATCAAAAATACTCATATCCCGACAACACGATCACTTCATCGATCGCCCTCGGCAGCAGTTGGACGCTGCAACCCGACGATCAGCAAAACCTGCTGGCGGTGCTCACCGGCAATCGTTCGACATTCACACCCGCCAATCTCTCGGAGAACAAAAACTCGATCGCGACGACATTCGCGGACGTACAAGCCACGCTCGCGCCATTCGCGCGGACGTTGATAACGACCGGCGCAGGATACCTGCGCGATTCCTCAGTCGACGAGTTTTCTCGCACCGATTTAGCGCCGCCGTTCAGAACGATCAGCAATCGCGCCAGCAACCCTGATTCTGTCTACCAGAACTGGAACTGGTTCAGTCTCTTCGAGCACGAACCGTCACGCTGGCTGAAACTTACCGGCGGTTTGCGAGTCGACAACTGGCGCACCGAAGCACGCGTAACCCCGCGCTTCCCTCTCGGCGCCGAGTCGACGTTGCTCCAACACACGCTCAATGATGTAATCGCAAACCCGGGCGCCATCAACACGAACGGCGCACAGGCGGTGCTCGATCTCGTCAACGGCATAAAAGGGATAACTACGAACCGCACCGTAGTTACCGGCAACGCGGGCGTCGTGTTGCGTCTGCCAACCGGCGTCAATCCGTATTTTCGCTGGGGGAACAGTTACCGCGAACCCGGAATAACGGAGCGTTATCTGCTGCGCGACTTCGGCGATCCGGCGTTCAGCGTCCTCGTGATTCCGAATGCCGCTCTCAATCCTGAACGCGGTCACGAGTTTGATTTTGGAGTGAAGATCCAGCGCAGTTCCTGGAGCGCCTCAGCCGGTTATTTCGTCAATCACTTGAAAGACTTCATCGGCTCGTCATTTGGACCAGTGCTGTTCGTGCCGCCGGATCCAAACAGCGGTCTCGAACCGATATCGCCGTTCTTTCCGGTTCACGGCGTGCTCTACGTGCAGCGCACAAACACGGCACGCGCCCGCATCAGCGGCTTCGAAACCACATACGAAGCGAGCCTGCAACTCGGACGCGCCGGCATCGTCAGGCCGTTCGGCACTCTCGGTCTGCTCAAAGGCTCGAACCTGACGCCGGACCAGAACACGCTGACGCTCATAAATAAGTTCTACAATCGGCCAGACACGCCCGTGCCCTTGCGCGGTTCCGCAAGTGACGCGCCGTTGTCGAGCATCACGCCCTGGCGCGCGATCAACGGCGTTCGCTTCGACAGCCTCGGCCGACGCTGGTTCGGCGAGTACGAGCTGCGACAACAGGGCCGAGTGACGCGCGCCGATCCACTCGATCTTTCAGCCGCTATTTCGACGGAGTATGGTACCCTTGCCAGCCTGAACCCGCTGGCCGTGCAGGCACTGCGCGGCGGTTACATAATTCGTCGTGAAAATTTTCGAATTATGTTTACAATGGGGGTGGAGAACCTGACGAATCGTCTTTACTTCGAGCACTTCCAGACCGCGCCGGCGCCCGGACGATCGCTAGTGTTCGGAACAACTCTGGAGATCTTTAATCTACTGGAGAAAAAACGATGAAACGTTACCTGCTGACTGGACCACGTGCACGCAAGAGAACCACGTGCGTCTGCCAATGCTAGATCCCGATCGCAAGCTCTTCAGATTACATACAGACTGACTCCCTCCTACAGTCATTGGCCCAGGCGACAGATTGGATCCTTTAGCTGTTGGTCTACACCAACGCGCAGAGAGTCACGTGTGCCTGTTTTGCGTATCCACCCGTTGACGGGCCGTGTCTCAAATCGAACCCCGGAGTTTTTCTGATGCGTGCAAATTTCTTTGCTACAACTGTCAGTATGGTATGCACTGAACTTCATAAACCGGTCCAGTGCGCAATCACTCAGCACCCAATCTCTTGTCAGCCAGTGGGAGTTGACAATGGGCTGCTTGCAAATCACCTGGTCCACAACTGCACGGCGTGGTCCAGGGGCCGGATTCCGTTTGCATTCTATCCGGTCAAGTAGCCTTACCAACGATTGACGACAAACATTCAATCCTGCATCTCCGGCTACGATTCGGCTTTGCAGGATGGTCTATCGACCCTATTCCTTTGGGATTAGGCATGAAGTGTCATTCTAGCAACAGCGTACGCACCGCAATCGCACACGCCTACGAAGCCGGCTCGTTGGCCCATGCCGGCCTCGTTCTGCAGTTTGAATATTTCGACGCACACGTTATCTGGGTTGTTCAAAAGACTCTGGGGACCGACGTTTCGAGTGCGGCCGCAACCGACTTCATCAAGGCGCTGCACACTAACGATCTTTATCTCGCGCTCGCCTGCGCGCAGAAAGCCGAAAGGGCGTGGGACCGTTTCAATACTCTTTACCGCAAGTACATCAACGATCTTGCCAACTTCGCGACGCTGACGAGCAGGGCCGCCGATCTCGCGGACAGTGTGCTCGCCGACTTGTTCCTGCCTGACCACTCAGGACAGAGCCGCATCGCGTCGTACCAGGGTCGCAGCTCGCTCGCGACCTGGCTGCGCGCGATCATCTGCCATCGCGCCACCAACGAACGCGAACGGCTCTGCAACAAGACTGAAGATATCGACGCGATCCAGGAGATCGCGGACGACGCCGCACTGTCGAAGATGGATGCGCTGTTGCGATCGAGCCGCTACGGAAGTGTCATTCGCGAATCGCTGCGTTATTCGTGTCAATCGTTGAGCGAGCGCGAGCGATTGATCCTCCTGCTGCGCTACGACGACGGGCTCCAACTCGGTCAGATCGGCCGGCTGCTCGGCGTTCACCAGTCGACGATCACGCGCCAGATCGAAGGCGCCTGCAAGAAATTGCGCGAAGCCGTCGTCTCGAACCTGCTCACCGAGCACAAACTTGACCGGGCCGCCATCGACGAGTGCAAGGCCGATATCCTCGAAAATCCGGGGTATTCCATTCTGTCTCTCATTGAGCCGCGCCCTCTCTTGAGGTAACCTCAACCCTCCTATTCCGGCTATTTCCTGGAAGTTCGTTGCCATTAGTCACTCTTTCTATACGGGCGTGAGCCGATCGTGGCCCACCGCCGACAGGAGTCTGTGTTTCAGCATTGACTCCTGTTAACTGCTCTTAATCGCAATGCGGATGTAGAGCGCATGAAGGATCTAAAGCTGCTTCCATACAAGTGTCCCGATCCCGATTTGCTGGCCGTTTACCTTGACGGCGAACTCACCTCGGCAGAACGGTCGCTCGTCGAGACGCACCTTTCTACTTGCGCGCAATGTCGTTGCATCATAGCGACCGCGATTAGATCGGAAGAATCGATCCTCTCCCCTTCTCACACCGAAGAGTCCTGAAATCAGTCATCAGCTCGCCTCGCAAATTCTCCTCCGTCACCTGTCTCTATCATTGCAAGCAACATAACTGATTTTGGCCTCTGCCAACCCTGACGGGCGGAAGTTCACAAACAACCGGGCATTAATTCACTCGCACATCTTTTTATTCGTTTTTCCATCGAATGTACTCGCTTACCTCCAATGTGAATAAGGTACGCCAGCCGTGGAGCACTCCTCCGCGATGGTTTTCGCTGCGACGTCTACGCAAGCAACTGCTGCACATCGACGCCGCCGAGGCCAGTTTCACGCGCCGCCGTTTTCACGCGAGAGACGATCGCACGCGACGACGATTGGAAGAGATCGGCGTCACGTTCCTGCTCGGTTACGACGCTGCGATCGAGGAAACCAATTTTTCCGTTCTCGCACAGCGACTGAGCCTGATCGATCGAGAGCTCAGCGGCTTTGCGTTCGAAGGAGCGGCAATGGGTTTAACGCTGCTCGACGCTCTGACTCCGTGGAACAAACAACGGCTGCTCGAATTCATCCACGGCGCGGGCGCGCGACACGTTTACATGGTCCATGTCGGCAGCGGCTGGGCAATCGCACGAGTTCCGTGGCTGCGCCTGAACCTGAAGAACCACCTGGAACGACTCGATCCGCTGCTTCGCTGGTTGGCGTTGGACGGTTACGGGTTTCACGAAGGCTACTTCAACTGGCCGCAGTACGTTCAGGAACAACAGGCGCCGAAACATCTCTCCGCCCTTGGTCTGCGCGCTTTCGATCAGGGTTTGGGACGCAGTCTGTGGTTTATCGAAGGCGCGGACGTCGATCGCATCCCGTTAACGATCGGAAAGTTTCCGTCTTACCGGCGCGCGGATCTGTGGAGCGGGATCGGTCTCGCGTGCGCGTATGCCGGTAGTGTTAGTCGAAATGCAATTGAGGTGATGCAACAGGCGGCGGGCACTTACGCGCCGCACCTGGCCCAGGGCGCGGCATTCGCGGCCAAGTGCCGCCAGCTCGCCGGCAACGAAACAGAGCATACCGATCTAGCCTGCCACGTCTTCGCCGGCGTTTCCTCAACTCAAGCCGCCGCCGTCACTGACGAGGCACTGAAAGATCTGCCCGACAACGGAGCATACGAAGTCTGGCGAGAGCGGATTCGAACAGCGCTCTCGAGCAAAAACTAATCATGACGCAATCAAGTTTTCTCCAACACTACCTGACCCGACTCGTCGCCATCGCGCTCATGATCGTTGCTTACGGATTTGCGCGCCAGCCGGTGTTGTCCAGTGCCGAGCGGACGTCGCTGGCGGAACGATTTCAGTTTTCGCGGCAGGCGCTGCCCGACGTCGCACCCGAATGGCCCGGACACGCGCCGCGGCAGATTCGAAACGTTCATCCGAAACTGCAAAAGATCGCCGCGTGGATCTCCGCAGTCGGCGCAGCGGCTGCGCTCGGCGACGTCGATGGTAACGGCCTGCCCGACGACGTCTGCTACGTCGACACCAGAAAAGACATGGTGATCGTTGGGCCAGTGCCGGGCACAGGCGCTCGTTACGCCGCGCGTAGTTTGAATCCAAGCCCGCTGCCCTACGAGCCCGCGACGATGGCGCCGATGGGTTGTTTGCCCGGCGATCTCAACGAAGACGGAAAACTCGACCTGCTCGTTTACTACTGGGGCCGAACACCGGTTGCGTTTCTTCGTCATGGACCAGGCTACGTTCCGCGCGAGCTGGTTCCCGGCGCGAAGCGTTGGTTCACGAATGCGGCGACGCTGGCCGATCTCGACGGCGACGGGCATATCGATGTTGTCATCGGCAACTACTTTCCCGATGGCGCGCGCATCCTCGACGCCGACGCAACCAGCGATCAAGGTATGCAGGCGTCGATGTCGCATGCACTGAACGGCGGCAACAAACACCTGTTGCTCTGGCAGTCGTCGACCAAGGGCGATGATCCATCGATAGAGTTCGCCGACTATCCGAACGTCTTTCCCGACCAGGTGAACCACGGCTGGACACTCGCTGCCGGCGCTGCTGATCTCGACGGCGATCTGCTGCCCGAACTGTATTTCGCCAACGACTTTGGGCCAGACCGCCTGCTGCACAACCGCTCGACACCGGGAAAACTCAGTTTCGATCTGCTGCAAGGCGCGAAAACTTTTACGACGCCGCATTCGAGCGTCGTCGGCCGCGATTCGTTCAAAGGCATGGGCGTCGACTTTGCCGATCTCAACGGCGACGGTCTGCCGGACATCTTCGTCAGCAACATCACGACCGAGTACGGCCTGCTGGAAAGTAACTTTCTCTACCTGAGCACGGGCCACGTCGAGACCATGCAGCACAACCTTGCGCCGTACGTGAACCGTAGCGAGCAACTCGGTCTGTCACGCAGCGGCTGGGGCTGGGACGCGAAGCTCGCGGATTTCGACAACGACGGCGTGTTCGAGGCAATTCAGGCGGTCGGGTTTCTCAAAGGCGAGACGAATCGCTGGCCCGAGCTTCAGGAGTTGGCGACGAGTAACGATCGACTCGTGCCTGACGCGCGCAGTTGGCCGCAGTTCAAACCCGGCGACGACCTGAGCGGGCATCAGCACAATCCCTTCTTCGTTCGGGCAAGAGACGGGCGCTACTACGATCTGTCGCCGGAGGTCGGACTCGACGAGCCGCAGGTAAGTCGTGGAGTCGCCATCGCCGACGTCGATGACGATGGCGGTCTCGATCTCGTGTTCGCCAATCAGTGGGGACCGTCCTACTTCTATCGCAACACCAGCACTACTCGCGGCGCTTTCCTCAACCTGAATCTTTTGTTGCCGCTGGAAGCGGGCAATCCGTCGCAAACCTGGACCAAGCCGGGTCCGCCAAACGAGTACATCGCCGGACGCGCTGCAATCGGCGCCACCGTCACTGTCGTGTTGCCGGATGGGAAGCGGATGGTGGCGCAAGTCGACGGCGGAAATGGGCATTCGGGTAAGCGCAGTCCCGGTCTGCACTTCGGTCTCGGGGCGGCGACTGGACCAGTGCGAGTGGAGGTTCATTGGCGCGATCCCGACGGCCAGCCGAACAGCGAAACGCTTACCTTGAAACCTGGCTCACACACGGTCGTCCTGGGTTGGAAAGTAAAAGGAGGTTCTCGGTGATGCAGGACTTGCGGCTGGCGGCACTGCGCCGTTTCGCCATCGCCATCTCGGTGCTCAACATCTTCGGGCATGCGGTGCTCGGGTTCGAACAAGCGTTGGCCCAACTGTGTGCTTCGCTGGCGACTGCTTACAGCGTCGAGTTGTTGCTCGAAACGATCGAGGCGCGAATCCAGGGACGGCGCCCGAGATTTGTCGGTGGCGGCTTCACAGGCTTCGTCGACTTCATGTTGCCGAGTCACATCACCGGACTCGCCTGCGCGATGTTGCTTTACGCGAACGATCGCATCATGCCCATCGTGTTTGCGGCAACGGTTGCGATCGGATCGAAAGCGATCCTCCGGGCGCAAGTGGGAAACAGCAAACGGCACTTCTTCAATCCATCAAACTTCGGCATCGCCACAACGCTGCTCGTCTTTCCGTGGGTCGGCATCGCGCCTCCGTATCAGTTCACCGAGAACCTGGGTGGCGTTGCGCACGCGATCGTGCCCTGCATCTTCATCTTTACGGGATCGCTGCTGAACACGAAGTTCACGCGACGACTGCCGCTGATCATCGCGTGGCTCAGTGGGTTCGCATTGCAGTCCGTGATCAGGAATGTGATCACCGGAACGTCGCTGGCCGGTGGTTTGGTCCCGATGACGGGTGTCGCGTTTCTGCTCTTCACGTTCTACATGGTCACCGATCCGGGAACGACACCGGCGAAGCCGCTGAACCAGGTGCTGTTCGGAGCGGGTGTCGCCTTCACTTACTCGATGTTGATGGCGCTGCACGTTTCGTTCGGGCTGTTCTTCGCGCTCGTGATCGTGTGCGCGGTCCGCGGCGTAGGTCTGGTCCTGCTCCCGGCGCGTAAAGCTCCACGATTGAGGGTAGTGCCGGCGCCGGAGCCCGCGCCAGTGAAGCTGAGGGAAGCAGAAGTATGACCACGAGCATTTCAATTGTGGGAATTGCCTGCTGCTATCCGGACGCACGGAATCCGGCTGAGCTGTGGGAGAACGTGGTGGCCCAACGCCGCGCGTTCCGCCGCATGCCAACTCAGCGGCTGCGGCTCGCCGATTACGTGTCGAGTAATCGCGAAGCTCCGGATTGCCTGTACTCAACGAATGCGGCAGTCATCAAGGGTTACGAATTTGATCGAACGGCTTTTCGCGTTGCGGGCAGCGCGTTTCGATCCGCCGACATGGCCCACTGGCTCGCGCTCGACGTTGCCGCGCAGGTGCTCGAAGACGCCGGGTTTCCGGAAGCGCAGGGACTCCCTCTCGATGCGACCGGCGTGTTTGTCGGCAACACGTTGACGGGCGAGTTTTCGCGCGCCAACACGTTGCGACTGCGCTGGCCGTACGTCCGCCGCACATTGGAAGCGGCTTTGATTAACGAGGGCTGGTCCGACGAGCATCGGCGCGAGTTTCTAAGCGAACTCGAAGCAAACTTTAAGAAACCGTTCGCGCCGGTTGGCGAAGAGACGCTGGCAGGCGGTCTTTCCAACACGATCGCCGGGCGCGTCTGCAACCATTTCGATTTTCGCGGCGGCGGTTACACGGTCGACGGCGCTTGCGCGTCTTCGCTCGTCGCCGTGACGAACGCGTGCTCGTCTCTTGCTGCCGGCGATCTGGACGTCGCTGTAGTGGGTGGAGTTGATCTGAGTCTCGATCCCTTCGAGCTCGTCGGGTTCGCGAAAACCGGAGCGTTGGCGGCGAACGAGATGCGCGTCTACGACGAGGAGTCGAATGGGTTCTGGCCCGGCGAAGGATGCGGCTTCGCGCTGTTGATGCGATCCGAGGATGCGCTGGCCCGACGGCTGCGAATCTACGCGGAGATCAAAGGATGGGCCATCTCGTCGGACGGACACGGCGGGATAACGCGGCCGGAGATCGACGGCCAGGCGCTGGTCCTGAAACGCGCGTACGCTCGCGCCGGTTTTGATATCGCGACGGTGTCGCTCTTTGAAGGACACGGCACGGGCACGAGTGTCGGCGACGCCGTCGAGCTCAAGGCGCTGTCGAAGATGATCCGAGAGAGCGAGGAGCGTCATTCGCCTGCGGCCGCTATCGGATCGATCAAAGCGAATATCGGGCACACGAAGGCAGCGGCGGGAATGGCCGGGTTGATCAAGACGGTGCTTGCGGTCCATCGCAAGGTCCTGCCGCCGGCGACCGCTTGCGTCAGACCGCATTCGGAATTGCGGGGGGAATCCGCGGTGCTGCGCGTGGTCCAGAAAGCCGAGCCGTGGCCGGATGATCGTCCGGTGCGGGCGGGCGTGAGCGCGATGGGTTTTGGGGGCATCAACGCGCACGTCGTGCTGGAAGGTGGCAAGACCGGAATCGCGGTTAGCGTCCTGGACCACTCGCCCTCGTACTCCTCGCAGGACGCGGAACTGTTTCTGTTCAGCGCCCGAGAGATCGAGCAGCTGCGGCGGGAGATAGATCGGATTTCGAGCTTCGCGGGGGAGTTGTCGTTCGCGGAGCTGTCAGATCTGGCGGCGCATCTGCAAGCGGCGTTGGGTGAAGGCGATGTTCGCGCGGCAGTCATTGCTTCGACACCGGCTGAGCTGGTTGAGCGGTTGGGTGAATTGCGATCGCTGGCTGGAGGCGATGAGCTCGTCGCCGGCGGTGGCGTTTTCTTCGGGAGGCAAACGAAGCCGCCGCGGATCGGATTTCTCTTCCCCGGTCAGGGCTCACCATCTCATCTCGGTGGTGGCGCGTTGCGACGTCGCTTCGAGTTTGTGGACCAGCTTTACTCGCAGGCGCAACTCGACGCGAGCGGTAGTGATGCAACCGCAACGGCGACAGCACAACCCGCGATAGTGACGGCGTCCGTCGCAGCGCTCCACGTTTTAGAGAGTTTGAATGTCGACGCGCAGGTTGCAGTCGGTCACAGTCTCGGTGAACTGACGGCGTTGCACTGGGGCGGCGCGATTGACGAACAGTCGCTCTTGCGTGTCGCGAAGGCGCGTGGCCTCGCGATGAGCGGATCGGAAATTAGGGTGGGCGCGATGGCGAGTCTTAACGCGCCCGCGGACACTGTTCAGTCGTTGTTGAATGGCGAGGGTGTTGGTGTGGCCGCCATCAACTCGCCTAGTCAAACGGTCATTTCCGGTCCCGTGGATTCGGTTGACAAGGTGCTGGCGCTCGCTCGCGCGCAGGGATTGAAAGGCGCGCGGCTGAGTGTGCCGCTCGCTTTTCATTCGCAGCTTCTCGCGCCTGCCGTGCCTGTTCTGGCATCGCGTCTCGCCGGCGAAGATTTCAGTGAACTGAAGCGAAAAGTAGTTTCGACGATCACCGGCGCGGAGCTCTCTGCGACGTCGAACATCCGTGAGCTGCTTTACCAACAGATCACGGCGCCAGTGCGTTTTCTTGAAGCTGTCACGTGCGCTGATGCAGGTGTCGATCTGTGGGTGGAAGTCGGTCCAGGCCAGGTGCTGAAAGGCATCGTTGCTGACGTCACCGGCACTCGATGTGTTTCGCTCGATGCCGGCGGCGAGTCGCTACGAGGGTTGTTGAATGTTGTCGCGACAGCTTTCGTGATGGGCCAGCCGGTGAATCATGAGGCGCTTTTCAGCGGCAGGTTCACGAGGCCGTTCGATATCGAATGGAAGCCGAAGTTTTTCGTCAATCCATGCGAACTCGCGCCGGTTCCGGAGGACTCGTCTTCGCTCATCGAGCAAATCGACGACGTTCGCTCGATTGTGATCGACGAGCCGACGTCGCAAGCGTCGGCCCTGGATACGCTTCGTCAATTGGTGGCTGAACGAGCAGAGCTGCCCGCCTCCGCTATTGATGCCGAGAGTCGGTTCCTCAGCGATCTGCACCTGAATTCAATTACCGTCGGTCAACTCGTCGCTGAAACTGCTCGACGGGTGAGCCTGCCTGTGCCGATTTCGCCAATGGAGTTTGCGGACGCGAAGATCCGTGAGGTCGCGGAAGTGTTTGAAGCGCAATTGAAAGACGGCTCGCCCACGCGCGACAGTGAAGCTGAAACGCTGCCTGCAGGTCTCGATTCGTGGGTCCGTCCCTTCAAGATCGAGCTGGTCGAAACCGCATTAACAACACAACCGCTTTCCCGCGAGCCGGGTCAGTGGAAAGTGTTTGCCGCAGCGAACGATCCATTTGCGGACTCCCTGCGCGATGAGTTCGCGCGCACAGCAATCGGCGACGGCATCCTCGTCTGCCTACCGCCTCAACCCGACGAGTCGATCATCGATCTGTTGCTCCCCGCCGCACGTGCAGCATTGGCGGCGAAAACACCTGCACGCTTCGTCCTGGTCCAACAAGGCAGGAGTTCCGCTTCATTCGCCCGCACACTGTACGCGGAGGCCCCGCGAGTCGACACCTGCGTGATCACGATCCCGCCGTCCGATCTGCGGGCGACTAACTGGGTGATCGCCGAAGCAGCCGCCGCGAAAGGCTACGTCGAAGCTCACTACGACGAGAACGGCCGCCGCTACGAGCCCGTCGTTCGCCCACTGACGCTCGAAGATCACACCGGCGCTCTGCCTCTGTCGAATCGAGATCTACTAATCGTTACCGGCGGCGGAAAAGGCATCACCGCGGAGTGCGCGCTCGCACTCGCGAAGGAGAGCGGTGCGCGACTCGTATTAGTCGGCCGGTCGCAGCCCGATTCGGACGAAGAGCTGTTCAGCAACCTGAAGCGCTTTACCGCCGCAGGCATCGATTTCAGATACACCCCGGCTGACATCACCGACGCCGCCCGCGTTCGCGAGTTGGTGCACGACGTCGAAGCCGAGCTTGGACCAGTGACGGGCATTCTGCACGGCGCGGCGCGAAACGTCCCGCACCTACTCGCCACGCTCGACGAACAGAGTTTCCGTCAAACGCTGGCCGTAAAGGTGCAAGGCGCTCGAAACCTGCTCGCCGCCATCAACCCCGATCACCTGCGATTGCTGGTGACGTTCGGTTCGATCATCGCCCGCACAGGTCTTCCCGGCGAGGCCGATTACGGTCTCGCAAATGAATGGCTGGCCCAACTGACCGAAGAGTGGAGCACGGCGCACGCATGGTGTCGTTGCGTGACCGTGGAGTGGTCAGTTTGGGCCGGCCAGGGCATGGGCGCGCGCCTCGGCCGCACCCGGCTGTTACAACAGGGCGTGACGCCGATCTCGACTGAGCACGGAGTCGCGGCACTCCGCCGTCTGCTGGTCCAACCGCTGGCGATCGTGCCCGTCGTCGTGATGAGCCGCTTCAGCGATCTGCCGGGCTTCAGAATCGAGCGTCCTGAGTTGCCGTTCATGCGGTTCCTCGAAGAGCCGCGAACTTACTATCCGCGTGTCGAGCTGATAGTCGACGTCAAACTCTCCGCTGACTCCGATCCGTACCTCGACGATCATCAGTTTCAGGGCACCAGACTGTTCCCGGCGGTGATGGGACTCGAAGCAATGGCACAGGTCGCAATGGCGCTCGCCAATTCTTCCGAGCCGCCGATGTTTGAGGACGTCCGCTTCGATCATCCGGTCGTTGTAGCAGCCGGTAAAGCGTCGAAGATCCGGATTGGCGCGCTGATGCACGGAGCGAACGAAGTCTCCGTCGCGTTGCGCGCTGAAGAGACCGCATTTCAGTTAGACCACTTTCAGGCACGCTGCCGTTTTTCGAAATCACAACCAATCGCATTCGACATCAACGAAACCAGCGGCCACGTGAATCTCAACCCGGAACGCGATCTCTACGGCGACCTGCTTTTTCACACCGGACGCTTTCGACGACTCGCCAACTATCGCCTGCTCAAAGCGACGGCGTGCGTCGCAGAGATAACACCCGATACCGGCCGCGCGTGGTTTAGCCAGTACCTCCCGGCGACACTCGTGCTCGGCGACCCCGGCGCGCGCGACGCCGCGATTCACGCGATCCAGGCTTGTATTCCGCACCTGACGATCCTCCCGACCGGCGTCGAGCGCCTGACGATCGATCGGCAAGGATCCATTGGCCCAACTCTCGTCCATGCTCGCGAACGTTCCGCCGCCGGCAATACTTTTGTTTACGACGTCGTCGTTACGGACGTCGACGGCCGCCCGCTCGAGCGCTGGGACGGGCTGCGACTCAACGTCGTCAGCCCACGCCCAACCAGCGCTTCGTGGCCCGCTGCCCTGCTGGGCCCGTACCTCGAGCGGCGCAGCGCCGGCATGCTGCCGGCGGCGGACATGGCCGTCGTCCTTGTTCAGCGCGAACAGATCGATGGCTCGGAACGCAGCGACCTGGCATTTCGCGCGCTACTCGGCGGCGACGCCCTCGTCCTCAGACGCTCCGACGGCAAACCTGAAGTCGCAGATGGAAGAGAAATCTCGGCCGCCCACAACGAAAACCTCACGCTGGCCGTCGCCGCTTCCACCTCCATCGCCTGCGACATCGAGGAAGCCATCTACCGTCCGCCGTGTGTCTGGCGCGCATTGATCGGCGACGACGGCATCGCACTGGTCCAACTCATGCAGCGAAAAGTCGACGAGAACGGCGACCTGTCAGCCACGCGAGTGTGGGCGGCGCGCGAGTGCCTGAAGAAAGCCGGAGCGATGGTCAATTCCCCGCTCGTGTTCGTCTCGAAGAGCACGGACGGATGGGTCGTGTTGTCGTCAGGTCTTTTCACTATCGCCACTTACAAAGCGCAGTTCCGCGATCGCGACGGGAAGTTTGTGATTGCGCTGCTCGCCGGTGCGAGTCAGCGCGTGCAACACGAGGAAGAAGAGCTCGAGGTGAGTCATGCGAGCGTTTGAGTTGCGACACATCGTCGGACTGGAAGAGACGAACCTCGTGGGAAACGTCTACTACGCCAACCACGTGCGTTGGCAGGGCCGTTGCCGCGAGATGTTCCTGCGCGATCACGCGCCCTCGATCCTCGACGGCCTCAACAACGACCTCGCGCTGTTGACGATGTGTGTGTCATGCGAATACCTCGCCGAACTCTCGGCGTTCGACGAGCTGATCATTCGCATGACGCTCGGAGGACTGAAGCAGAACCAGATCAAGCTCCTCTTCGAATACTGGAAATGCACGCTCGACGGCGAGCAACTCGTGGCGCGGGGCGAACAGCAAGTCGCCTGCATGAAGCGCATGGATGATCAACTGCAACCGACGCCGATTCCGAAGGCGTTGGAAGAAGCATTGAGACCTTACGCAGGTGCGTGAGTGGAGGGCGTTGCCCTTAAAAGTCGGGAATCCCACCAACGGCAGTTGGTGGATGATTCATTTGTCAGCCTTGTTTTAGGTGGTAAGTGAAACTTCCACCAACTGCCGTTGGTGGGATTTCCCGACTTTGATCAGGCAAAGCTTGAGTGGAGGATTGTTTTTGAAAGCACAGATGTACAAACAAGCTGACGGCTGGCGCGAGCGGACGATCAGCGATCGCACGAAGGCAGTGGAACGAGTGATCCTCGCGATGCGCGAGCGACCGAGCCATCCGTTCTCACTACAGGAGTTCGCCGACATCGCGATCATGAGCTCGTCGCACTTCGATCGCGTGTTTCGCGAGATCGTCGGCGTGTCGCCGCGCCAGTTTCTCAGCGCGCTGCGACTCGAGGCTGCCAAGCACCTGCTGCTGACGACGCCACTCAACGTGATCGATATCTGTTACGAAGTCGGTTACGACAGTCTCGGCACGTTCACGACGCGCTTCACAGACTTCGTCGGCGTTCCACCGACGTCGCTGCGCCAGATGCGCAAGTCGGGCGCGCTCTCCGCGATCGCATCACGACTCGAACGGCAGTTGCCGGTCCATAAGCTGTCATCGCCGAAAGCCGAAGTGACCGGCACGATCAACGCGCCCCCAGGCTTCTACGGCCTCATCTTCGTCGGCCTCTTTGAATCGCCGATTCCGCAAACACAACCCGTCGCGTGCGATCTACGGACCACTGCGGGCGAATTTCGCATCGGGCAAGTCCCTGACGGCGAGTACTACGTCATGGCGGTCGCTTTCGACAAAGCCGAAGACCCGCTCACGACCCTACTGGCGGAAAAAACTCTGCGCGGCAAGGCCGGCCCCGTCATCGTCGAGCATGGCGCGACGCACGGGATGACGGACGTGACGTTGAGAGAGAGCCGTCTGACGGATCCTCCGATCGTCGTGGCCCTTCCCTTGTTGCTGGCCCAACGCCAGCGCGCCAGGGAAGCGAAAGTTAACTTGAGAACATTCAGCGAAAGGAACAACCATGAGCACAACGTTAGACCAATCACCGGCGACACTCGATCCTCTTCTGTTGGCGCCTGAAAACTACAAGCTGTTACTCGAAAACGATCTGGTGCGCGTCTTCGACGTTCGCATCCGGCCCGGCGAGAAGCTGCGACTGCACGCGAATGGCCCATCCGTGATCTACGTCTTCAACGACGGCAAGCTGCAACACACCTACGAAGACGGCACGACGGTGGTTAAGAACGCCGTTTCCGGCGCGTTGATCTGGGATGACGCGGAGGCACACGAAACAGCCAACGTCGGCGAAACGGACATTCATTCGCTCAAGATCGAGCTCAAGACAACGTAGGCATCCGGGTGCAATCGTGAGCGCGAGCAAACCACATCAAGTGCAGGACACGTTGCGGCTGGCGATGACGCTGCGGCAGATGTTTACGGGCTACTGGGTCTCGCAGTCGGTCTACGCCATTGCCAAACTCGGCGTCGCCGATTTACTTGGCGATGGCCCACGCAGCGCCGAGCAACTCGCGGAATCGTTGCGGGTCGACAAGAGCGCGCTCTATCGAATGATGCGCACGCTTGCGAGCCAGGGACTGTTTACAGAAGACGGCGAGCATCGGTTCGCGCTGACGCCGCTCGGAAGTCTGTTGCAGACGCAAGTGCACGGCTCGATGCGGGCGATGGCGATCTGGAACGGCGAGTTGCCGTACCGGGCGTGGGGCGCGGTCCTGCACACCATGGAGACGGGTCAGCCCGCGCTCAAACACGCGCTCGGAATGAGGCTGTTCGAGTATCTGTCGAACGATCCCGAGTCCCGCCAAATCTTCGATGAAGCGATGACGGGACTGTCGATGCAGGTATCGCAAGCTGTCGTTTCGGCCTACGACTTCTCGGGCATCGATCGGATCGTCGACGTCGGCGGCGGTCAGGGCACGCTCGTCGCGGCGATACTCGCGGCAAACGATCGCATGAACGCCGTGCTCTTCGACTTGCCGCCGGCAGTCGAAAACGCGCGCCGGCAGGTCGAGGCCGCCGGTATCGCGTCGCGTTGCGAAGTGGTTGGCGGCGACTTCTTCGAACGCGTTCCACCGGGCGCGGACTGCTACATCCTCGCCTCGGTCATTCACGACTGGGACGACGAGCACAGTCTTCGCATCCTGAAACAGTGCCGCAACGCGATGGACCATGGCGCGAAGCTGCTGCTGGTCGAATGTGTAATCCGCGATTCTTCCGAACCCCTTTTCTCTAACTTGCTCGACTTGCAAATGCTCGTCGTCACCGGCGGGCGCGAACGGACCGAAACGCAATTCAAGGAGCTACTGACCGCCTCCGGATTTCGCGTGACCAATGTTATTCAGACCGCGGCGCCCGAGTGCGTGATTGAAGCGGTCGCAATTTGAACGAGAGATCGAGATGAGCACCACAGTACCGCAAAAACAGGCTGCCCCGATGGAACTCCCGCCGCAACTCGCGCTGGCGCGCATGATGTCCGGCTACGCCGTATCGCAGTTGATCTACGTCGCAGCAAAACTCCAGATCGCGGACCGGCTAAAGGATGGCCCACTCGCAATCGACGAGCTCGCAAACAGCAGCGGAACACATGCGACGTCGCTGCTGCGCGTCATGCGCGGTCTCGCCGCCGTCGGTTTGTTCCGCGAAAGCAGCGGTCGGCAGTTTGAGCTGACGCCGCTGGGCCAGTATCTGCGCACTGACGTCCCTGACTCACTCGCGCCGATGGCGCTGTTCACGCACGACTCGTATCTCGCCTGGGCCGAACTGCTTCACGCGGTCGAGACCGGCGAGCCGGCGTTCAATCACCTCTTCGGCATGCATCGCTATCAGTATCTCGAACAACATCCGGATGCGGCGGCGCGGTTCAACGCGGCAATGGCGTTGCTGTCGGCGCAGCTAAGACGGGCAGTCGTTGCGGCCTACGACTTCTCGCAATTCGAAACGGCCGTCGACATCGGCGGCGGACAAGGCGGACTACTGCTCGATTTATTGCGAGCTAATCCATCTCTTCGCGGGATCCTCTTCGACACTGATGCCGTCACGCAAGCTGCCGGTAAACACGAACGTTGCGACGTCGTCGCCGGAGACTTTTTCACAGCGGTACCGAGCGGCGGCGACGTCTACCTTCTCTCGCACGTCATTCACAACTGGAGCGACGACGATGCCGCTCGCATCCTCGCAAACTGCCGCGAGGCGATGCCGGCCGGCGGCACGCTCTTGATCGTCGAGATGATCATGCCGGACGAATGTGGTCCATCGATGTCGAACTACCCGCTGGTCATGACTGACCTTCAGATGTTCGTTATGACCGGCGGACGCGAACGCACCGAAGGCGAGTATCACGCGCTCTTACAGAGATCAGGCTTCGAGCTGAAGCGAATCATCCCGATGCAGGCGTTGGAGAGCATCATTGAATGCACGAGGAGCCTTGCACAAAAGTAATCGAACCGAGATCGAGACCTATGAGTAAGGAACAAAGTCTCCCGCAAAGGCGCAAAGGCGCTAAGAAAAGGCTTTAATAAACCTGGTACTGCTTTGCTGCTTTGCTGCATTGCGCCTTTGCGGGAGACAGCTTTGGATAAAGCGACTTTATGTGCAAAGCCTGCACGAGGAGTGGATCATGAGTGAACACAAAAGCGCGGTTAGAAAATGGGGCAAACGACTGCTGCGGATCGCAAGCTAC
>DASURS010000032.1:0-3514 GCA_036279935.1 Pyrinomonadaceae bacterium | reverse complement strand
TGCACTGAATCTGCAACGCAACATCAATCTCGAAGATCTGCGGATGGAAGGTCTCGAACTCTGGGTTCAGTTTGATAACCAGGGGCGTTCAAACTTCCGCAATATCCACATTCCGCCGCCCGAACCAAACCGGCGCATCCTTTTTGCTTACGCGTCCGCCACGATCGAAATCGTAAACGGAGTGGTCCACTACGGTGACGCGCGTCACGAGATCTCCGGCGAGGCGCGTAATCTGGAAGCTACGATTCAGCCCGAGAACCCCAACGCTCCCGCGGACAGTTGGATTAACAACGTCACGCTCAATTTCACCGATTCGAATCTCACTTACGACGGACGGCCCATCAACGACATCGCCGTCCATGCGCGCGGCCGCGTGAATCAGACGCGCGCTGAGATTCACGAGCTCGTGTTGCGCTCGCCCGTCGCTGAAGCGCGTTTGACGGGAACGATGGACGACTGGCGCGCGCTTCGTTACCAGATGCAGATCACTTCGACAGTCGATCTGACCCAGGTTTCGGAAGTCTTGCGGCCCGGCGCGACGCTTCGCGGCGCGGGAAACTTCAGCGGCACGGTCACTGGCGAAGGCGATCAGTTCAAAGTAACCGGCGAGATCAAATCTGACGCGCTCGCGGCGGACAACATCCGCTTGCAGGGACTGAACATTAACGCGAGCGGAAACGTGCAGGGCCGCACTTACGACATCAACGGCAAGGCCGTCGCCGATCTGCTCAACGCCGGCGACTTCCGCATCGATTCGCTGCAACTCGCCGGGAACGTCATGGGCACCGGCAGCAATTTCCGTTGGGTGGGCGAACTGCGCGCCGTAGCGGAACGGAGTTACGGCACGACGCTTACCGGTCTCATACTCCGCGACGCGCGCGCAGAGATGAACGAAGGCGTGCTCACCGCTTCGTCGAGACAGTTCAGCGCCAACAGTCTCACCGCTTCGGGCGCGAAAGTGAACGGCATCACCGCGACTGACTTGCGTGCGAAGAACGAGAACGGCGTGACGACGGCGACCGTCGCGAACGTCAAAGCGGGAACGATCTCCGCATCAGGCGCGCAAGTAAAAGGTGTGACTGCAAACGGCATCGACGTTGTCGATCGCGACGGCGTGACGAGCGTTGTTGTTAAGAACGTGCAAGTTGGTGCGACGAGCGCCGCGGGCGCTGAGATCGGCAGTCTGAACATCGCGGGCGTTCGTCTGTCAGTTCGCAATCGACGAATCGAAGGTTCCACCGCCGACATCGACGCCGGAACGGTGAAACTGGCCGACGGTCAGGCGGAGAACGTCAAACTCGCGCGACCGGTGTTCGTCGTTGAGCCGTCGGGCAGTTATCGCGCCAGTGCTGATCTGAGCATCGGCGGCGGCGTACTGGGCCAGATGCAGATGGGCCAGGCGCGCGCGTCGGTCGTCGCGACAAATCGCGAGATCCAGCTCAACAATTTCACGGCTGACGTTTTCAAAGGCCGCGCCAGCGGAAACGCGCGCATCGCGATCGCCAAAGGCGGAACGTCGCAAGTGAGCGCGAGTTTCGAAAACCTCGACGTCGCCGGACCACTCACCGCAATCGCGGGCAGTGCAGTTCCGCTTACCGGACGCGCGACCGGCAAGATCGACGTTTCGTTCCCCGGCGCCGAATACAAACTCGCGAGCGGCACGGTCACCACGCGGCTTTCCGCCGAAGCCGGCGAAACCAGCGCCGACAGGATTCCGATCACCGGCGAAGTCGCGATTCGCGCGAATCGCGGCGTGTTTGATATCCAAACCGTGAACCTGCAAACGCCCGCGACGAGACTCAACGCGACCGGACAGTTCTCGTTTGAAAACGACTCGAATCTTCAGGTCGATCTTGCCTCGACGGACGCCGAAGAGCTTCAGGCGGTGCTGATCTCCTCCGGTCTGTTGCCGGACCTCGAACAGACTTTACACACGTGGGACATCGGTCTTGCCGGGCAGCTCGCGTTCAACGGCAACATTCGCGGCAGTTTGACGTCGCCTGACGTGACCGGCCGCTTCTCGCTCGGCTCGCTGCTGGTCAAAGGCATCGATCTCGGCGCGTTGTCCGCGTCGATCGCGATGAACAGCGCGGAGATTCGCATACCGGACGGACGCCTGGCCGAACGTGACGGCGGCGGCGCTCAGTTTTCAGTAATCGCGCCACGCAGCGGTGAGAACAACATCTCCGTTGACGCCACACTCGATCGAATGAACGCGCGCGCGTTGCTGGCGCTCTCGCCGTTCAAGGGCAGCAAGGAGCTTGCGTCCAAAACCGAGGGCGATCTTTCAGGACAGATAAAAGTCACTGGTATTCCCAACGCGATGAACGGCAGCGCCGACCTGCGGCTTGGGGCAGGCAGGTTGGCAGGCGAACCGGTCCAGTCGATGACGGCACGCGCCACTTTCAATGGCCCAAACGTCAACGTCGAAAATGTTGACCTGCGTCTCGAGACGGGTCACATCGTCGCCAGCGGCACGCTCAACACGAAGAGCAACGACTTCGATTTCCAGGGCAAGGCGGAAAACGTGCAGGTCGCGCGGCTCGTGGCGTTAACCAACCGGCCCAACCTGCCGGCGGTGACAGGCATTGCAGATTTCTCCGCGCACGTCACCGGCAACCTCGCGGCACAAAACTTCTCGGCTTATCAGATCACATTCGACGGTCAGGGTCGCGACGTCACGATCAATGGCCGTTCCGCCGGCACGCTCGCGTTGACCGGACGTACCGAGAACCAGCGACTCAACATCAACTTCACGACCGGCTTACTCGGCGCGCCGCAGGTCGTCGCTGCGGAAATCAATCTCGCCGACGAGCACCTCGCTTCGAACATTGAAACGACGTTCACGGGCGCTGATCTCACGAACCTGTTTCAGATCGCAGTGCCTGGCGCCGGCGTGAGGATGTCCGGCCGCGCCACCGGTTCGATAAAAGCGAGCGGCAACCTGCTCGATGAGGACGATAACTTCTCGCTTGCCGGACTGTCCGGTTCAGCGAAGTTCTCCGAGCTGAGTTTCCGCGTCGAAGACGTTCAACTCACCGCCACGACGCCTCTCGAGATCGCTTTCGTTCCGAACGAGATCACTTTCAGGGAAACACGTTTCACCGGCCCGGGAACGAACATCGTGCTCGACGGCTCGCTCGCAAGCGGCGCAGGCGGCCGGCAAAACCTGCGCGTCAACGGCGATCTGAACCTGCGCGTTCTGAACGGCGTTTCGCCCGACTTCTTCTCAACCGGCACTGCTGTCGTCGCCGTTCGCATCAGCGGCAGCTACGAGGATCCGCGCGTGATCGGCACCGCATCGGTCAACAACGGCTCTATTTCGGTGTTGCTTCGAAACGAGCGTTGGACGGTCGCGAACCTGAACGCCGTGATGCGGTTCACGGCTAATCAGGCGCAACTCGATTCGGCGACCGGCACGATCGGCGGCGGTCGCGTCACGGCAAGCGGCGGCGCGTTGCTCGAAGGCTTCACGGTGTCAGCGTTTCGCGTCAACCTTCACGGCGAGGACGTT
>DASURS010000031.1:0-14538 GCA_036279935.1 Pyrinomonadaceae bacterium | reverse complement strand
AGCCCTGAAAGCGGACTGATCTCGGTGCGCGCCATTTCCGCCAGCGACTTTCCTTTGCGGCGGACGCTGCCGGCCATGATCATGAAGTCGTGAACCGCGCCGCCGAGACACACGCCAATCACCAGCCACAACAAGCCCGGCAGAAAACCAAACTGCGCCGCGAGCACCGGTCCGATCAACGGCCCTGCGCCGGAAATCGCGGCAAAGTGGTGTCCAAACAGGACCCATTTGTTAGTCGGGTAATAGTTGTGGCCGTCGTACATCGTCTGCGACGGCACGGGACGCGAGTCGTCGAGCGCCAGCACCTTGGCTGCGATGAACGCGGAGTAGTAGCGATACGAGATCGCGATCACGCAAAGTGCCCCGATAAT
This sequence comes from Pyrinomonadaceae bacterium, assembly GCA_036279935.1. GTDB lineage: Bacteria > Acidobacteriota > Blastocatellia > Pyrinomonadales > Pyrinomonadaceae > PSRF01. The sequence continues at coordinate 14,167 of DASURS010000031.1, read as the reverse complement.
GATGGGAAGCGCGTTCATGCTTCTTTCTTACTCCCAAGCTTAACGCCGATCACAGTGCCTACTAAACCCGCAATAATGATCAGCAAGCCGTACAGCGTTTGGTTGTGCTTCTCGGCCGACGCATCGAATGCTTCCGCGAACAGTTCGCGTGGCGCAACGTCGTGCGGGATGACGAACAGTCCAACCGCGATCAGCACGCAACAGATCGCCGCCAGCTTGAGACCGAGCGGAGTCCGTTCCGGCCGCCCCATTCGCTGTCCGACAGCGCTGCGGGTGTAGCCGTAAGAAAAATAAACAGCGAGCCCGAGCGCCAGCCAGCCGACAAAACGCCAGTAAGAACCTTCCGGCAGGAAGTAAATGAGCAACGCGCACGAAAGCGCGCCGAGTCCCGGCAGGAGATATGGACCAAACGGCACCTTGAACGGTCGCACTCGGTCGGGATCCTTGTGACGCAACACCGTCACGCCCAAACAAACCAGAATAAAGGCGAACAAAGTTCCGATGTTGGTCAAGCTGACCATCTCGTCAACGGTCGCAAACGCAGCGATACCGCCGACGGCGACGCCGGTAATGATCGTCGTGACGTGCGGCGTCTTGAATTTCGGGTGAACCGTCGCGAACGTCGATGGAAGCAGTCCGTCGCGGGCCATCGAGAAGAAAATGCGCGGCTGACCGAGTTGGAAAACGAGCAGTACGGCGGTGTGGGCGATTACGGATCCAAACGCGATGACTGTGTTCTGCCACAACGCTTGCGGCGCGACGGTTTCCAGCGCCATCGTCAACGATTCGCCGCGTTGCGCCGCCGTCCAGCCTCGCACCGTTTCCCACGGCACCATGCCGGTGAACACGGCCGCCACCAAAACGTAAAGGATCGTGCAGATAATGAGCGACGCGATGATTCCGACGGGCAGATCTTTGGCGGGATTCTTCGTCTCCTCCGCCACGGTGCTGACGGCGTCGAAACCGATGTAGGCAAAGAACACGACCGCCGCGCCCGTCAGCGTGCCAAACCAGCCCTGCGGTTGGAACGGCTTCCAGTTTTGAGTCATCGTTGCCGGCGAAACGTAGTAGAGCGCCAGTCCGATAAAGAACAGCAGCACGATGATCTTGATCAGCACCATTACGGCGTTGAAGTTTGACGACTCCTTGATGCCCCAAACCAGCACGACCGTGATCAGCGCGACGATGCCGAAGGCGAGTATGTTGAAGACTATTGGGACGCCGAGGATGTGCGGTGCGTTGGCGAGAGTCTCTTCGGTTGCCGTGCGATAATTCGAAGTCAGCCAGTCGGGAACGTGAATGCCCAGATTTCGCAGCAGTCGATTAAAAAACTCCGCCCAGCTAATCGCGACGGCGACGTTGCCGATTGCGTACTCGATGATCAGGTCCCAGCCGATGATCCAGGCGATGAGTTCGCCGAGCGTGGCATAGGAATAGGTGTAAGCCGAGCCGGAGATCGGCACCATCGAGGCAAGCTCGGCGTAACACAGCGCCGTGAATCCGCAGACGATCGCCGTGATGATGAACGAAAGCATCAACGACGGTCCGGCGCCGGCACGTTCAGCCGTACCTGAGGCAGCGGTGCCGACGGTGGCGAAAATTCCGGCGCCGATAATCGCGCCGATGCCGATCAAAGTGACGCTGAAGGCGGTTAGAGTTCGCTTGAGTCCAAACTGTGGGCCGCCGACAGAAGCTAGAATTTCATCCAGGTTTTTGGTCCGAAAGAGTCCGCGCAGCAATGTGTCGTCTCCATGGAGTGGATTCGAAGGGAAAAGACAGCGGAGTTTGGCATTTGTTTCGATCCGTGGTCAACCCTTGAAACTTAAAACTACCTGATCTAGTTTGGTGTTGAGCAAAGCCATGTATCCATTTCGAAATATTCTGTTTCCGACCGATTTTTCTCTCCACGCACATGCAGCGCTGAAGTATGCGGCCGCATTTGCTCGCCAAGGACACGGGCGCGTCGTGCTGTTGAGCGTTCAGGACGGGAAGGTCCCGGCAAACCTCGTGACGCTGCCTGAGTTTGTTTTTGAAGACAACGAGAACAAGTGGCTCTCAGAGTTGCGCTCGCAGGTGAAGGCGCTGCTGGCTGATCCACTGCTCCACGGAGTCGAAGCGGAGCCGGTCCTCGTCGAGGGCGAGCCGGGCATGCAGGTCGCTCGCGCGGCTGTCGACTACGAAGTGGATCTGATCACAGTCGTGACTCGCGACCGCAACCGGCTCTCGCGTGCGTTTGGTGGTTCGATTGCCGAGGAGATCGTCGCGGAAGCGCCGTGCGCGGTGCTCGTGATCCGCCCGCCGCAACACGACTTCGTCGAACATCGCAACGGCCAGACGCAGATCCGTTTGAATCGCGTGCTGCTGGCTACAAACTTTCGCCCGTCTTCCGCCGCCGCGACGCAACTCGCTACGGCCATCGCGAACCACGCCGGCGCCGAGCTTCACGCGATGTACGTGATCGGCGATTACTTCGAACAGATCTCGGTTATGTTTCCCGAAGGCGGACTGGCGGCGCTTACGCGAGTTCGCAGTTACGTCGAGGAGCGGATGCGAGGTCTCTCGCGAACCGGTCCGACGGTGGCGCAGACGCACATCGTCGAGGGTCGTCCGTATCAGGAGATAGTCAAACTTGCGGCGAAGATCGAAGCGGATCTCGTCGTCGTGGGCGCCGCTGTTCATGGTTCGTTGTTTGGGAATAACCAAGTGCTGGGATCGGAGATCGAGCGAGTGATCCGAAACTCGCCGTGTCCGGTGTTGTGTGTGCCGGCGGCGAAAGTCGTTACGCCGTTGCCGGCGTTTGTGACGCAGGCAGTGCCGCAGACGTAAGGAGATTTATGAAAATAAAAGCAATACTGATTTTGGTCGCGCTGGCTCTTGCCGGTTGTAACGCCATCGATCGGAAGGTCAAAAGCCAGACGAGTAACGTAAACGGCCCGGCCAATGCGAACGCAGCTCACGCGCCGCAACAGGCTAACGATGGCGTGAAGCGCATCACGACGAATGAGCTGGCGGAGTTGATGAAGCAGGGGAAAGTCGTCGTCGTCGACGTGCGAAGCCAGGCGATGTACGACGCGGGCCACATTCGGGGCGCGAAGTGGATATCGGTTACCGAAATTGGCAACCGCGCCAACGAGCTGCCGAAGGACAAGCAAATCGTCACCTACTGCTCTTGACCGAGCGAACACACCTCCGCCGGTGCGGTGGAGACACTCAAAACTAAGGGTTTCGTAAACGCAGCAGCACTTCTGGGTGGCTATCAAACATGGGAAAAAGAAGGCCGTCCCATTGATAAAAAGCAGTAACCACAAGAGGCACAAAACGCACAAAAGGCACAAAGACGAAGAAGGCATTTAAAGGGTTTCCCTTAAATCTTTTTGTGCTTCTTGTGACTTTTGTGACTTTTGTGGTTAAGGAAACTCATTGATGATGGAGCCGTCAGCCCCGGTTCAGTGGGCCAAGGTCATTGACCACACACGCTGCATCGGCTGTCACGCCTGTACGACGGCTTGCAAATCAGAAAATCTGGTACCGCTTTCGGTAACACGCACGTACGTCAAGCACGTCGACGTCGGCGTGTTTCCGCAGGCGCGGCGCGCGCATCAGGTGACGCGTTGCAATCAGTGCGCGCACGCGCCGTGCGCAACTGCGTGTCCGACGTCGGCGATGTTCAAGCGCAGCGACGGGATCGTCGATTTCGACAAGTCGATCTGCATCGGTTGCAAAGCGTGCATGGCGGCGTGTCCGTACGACGCCATCTTCATCAACCCCGAAGATCATTCCGCGGAGAAGTGCAACTTCTGCGCACATCGCATCGACGTCGGGCTCGAGCCGGCGTGCGTTGTTGTTTGTCCGACGCAGGCGATTCTCATTGGCGACATGAACGACGGTGATTCGTACGTGGCGCAGATCGTGAATCGCGAAGCTGTTGCCGTGCGGCGTCCGGAGAAAGAGACGCTGCCGAAACTGTTCTACAAAGGCGCGCATCAGGCGACGCTCGATCCGCTCGCGGCGCGGCGTCCTGAAGGCGGGCTTTTCATGTGGAGCGAGCAACAGTTTGCGACGGACCTCGTCGTCTCCGGGAATCCGAACTACAACAACTCATCCGCCGCGGCGTTGTTATCGTACGACGTCGCGCATTCGATTCCGTGGGACTGGCGCGTCAGTCTTTACACGTGGACCAAGGGGATCGCGTCGGGAGTTTATCTGGTCGCTGCGCTGCTGGTGTTGCTGGGGATTATCGACGCGAACAGTTTCGCGTGGATGTGGGCGACGCCGATCGCGTCGGGCGCGTTTCTCGCGTTTACGGGCGCGTTATTGCTTTGGGACCTGGAGCATCCGGGCAGGTTTTATTTGATCTTTACCCGTCCGCAGTGGCGCAGTTGGTTGGTGAAGGGCGCGTTTGTCATCGCGGGTTACACGCTCGTGCTGCTGGCGCATTTCCTCGCGAGCTGGGCCGGATCGACGTCGGTTCAGAAGTGGTTGATGATTCCCGGCATTCCGTTGTCGGTGATCACCGCGGTCTACACGGCGTACCTGTTTGCGCAGGCGAAGGCGCGGGACATGTGGCAGAACCCGTTGTTGCCGCCGCACTTGTTCTTCCAGGCTGTATTAGCGGGCTCGGCGGTGCTGTTGCTGTTGGTGAGGCTGTTTGTGCCTAACCAACCGTTCGACTTCGCTGTGCGTTGGGATCTCATTTGGCTGACGCGGACGCTCGCGATCTCCAGCTTCATTCATCTGCTGATGGTTTGGGGCGAGGTTTCGTTGACGCATCCGACGTCGCATGCGCGGCTTGCGATCTGGGAGATGGTGAAGGGCCGTTACAAGACTGAATTCTGGATGGGGACGATCCTTTCCTTCATCGGCGGACTGCTTCCGTTGCTCGCCATGCTCAACGTCGTGGATCAGTCGCTGGGGATCGCCGGTGCACCGTTCGCGCTGATCGGGCTCATGCTGTTCGAAAACGCCTACGTCCAGGCTGGGCAGTCAGTGCCGCTCGCATGAGATGCTCAAAGGGCGCCGCATCATCTTCGTCCTGTTCAATCTGGATCTTGGCGGCGCGGAGCGACAGGCTTTAATCCTCGCCAAATATTTAGCCCAACATGAGCAAGCTGCGGTGGAAGTCTGGGGCTTCAATCGCGCCGGACCGGTTGTGCAGCTTTGTGAGGAAGCCGGCTTGCCTTGGCGCGTCGTTCCGTATCCGTTCAAGAGTGGATCTTTAGCGCGACTCGCTGCGTTGGTCCGGCTCGCGTTTGTCTTTCGTCGGGCACGTCCTGACGTTCTGCTGCCCTACACGTTTGTTCCGAACATAGTTTGTGGATTGATCTGGAGATGGACCGGCGCGCGGGCGTGTGTGTGGAACCAGCGTGACGAGGGAGTCGCGCCGTTTGCCTCCGCCTGGGAACGGCGCGCGGTTCAGCGGACGCCGCTGTTCATCGCCAACTCGGCGGCGGGTGCCCGGTTTCTGACAGAGAAACTGGGCGTCGATGCGGCGAAGGTCACGGTTATCGCGAACGGGATCGAGGAGTCCGAACCGGAAGACGATCGCGAGACGTGGCGCGCGCGGCTTGGCGTTGACGATCGATGTTTTGTCGCGTGCATGGTGGCTAACCTGCACGACAACAAAGATCACAAGACGCTGCTGAGGGCGTGGCGGAGGGTGGTTGATGAATTGAACGGCGCTGCGGTCCTTGTGTTGGCCGGACGGCATTATGGCGCGTACGAGTCGCTGGTCGCGCTGGCGGAGGAGTTGAAGATCCAGGACAAGGTGCGGTTTTTGGGGCCAGTGTCTGACGTTGCCGGGTTGTTGAGCGCGGCGGATTTGGGTGTATTTAGTTCGCGTTCCGAAGGGTGTCCGAATAGTGTGTTGGAGAGTATGGCGGCGGGATTGGCGGTTGCGGGGACGGACGTCGAGGGGATTCGGACAGTCGTCGGGGCGGAAGGAGCGCCGTTTTTGACGGCGCCGGGAGATGATGGAGCGCTTGCCGCAGCGGTGATCCGGCTCGCCAACGATTCGGATTTACGCGTTACTATCGGAGCGCAGAACCGGAGTCGCGTGAGGGAGAAATACGACGCCGCGCGCATGTGCGAGGAGACCGTTGCTGTGCTCGTGAAAGAATTGAGTTGGAGTTGAATTAAAAATGTACATCAAGCAACGTCTATTTGCGCTGGTGATAATTATCGGGTTTTTTGGTCTGACCTATTACAACTGGCAACAGCTTTGGAAGGAAGGGCAGTACTCGTTGAAGATGGCGGCACTCGGGCCGCTCGGAGTGGTTGGCGGGTTCTTTGTGTTGTTGTTCCCGACGATGGCGGGGCCGCCGAGCACGACGCGGGAGCGCGTGGTTTTGCTTGCGGTGTTTATTGTGGGGATAATCGCGGGGTTGGTTAACTGGTATTTGATGGATCCGGGGTTCTTTGGGATCTAGTTAAACGAAGTACAAGGGGGAAATGATGGACATACTGTGGCAGGAGTTGAGCGCGGGGCTTCCCGATGGCACTCAGTTGGTGCGTCTGTTGCTGCGCGTAGTCGCGGCGACGATACTCGGCGCCATCGTCGGGTTCGAACGTGAGAAAGCCGGCAAACCTGCGGGACTGCGAACGCACATACTCGTCTGCCTCGGCACCGCCGTCGTCGTCCTTGCCTGCGCGGGCGCGAACATGAACCTCGACGGCCTGTCGCGCGTGATTCAAGGTATCGTGACGGGCATCGGCTTTATCGGTGCCGGGTCGATACTGAAGTTAAACGAAGAGCGCGACATTCAGGGACTCACGACTGCCGCCGGTCTCTGGATGACGGCCGCGATCGGTATTGCCGTCGGTCTGGGCGAATTAGGCGTTGCGCTCATCAGCACGGCGCTGACGTTGATCATCCTCGCGCTGGTGCATGTGTGGGAGAACCGCGCTGCCGCGCGTGCAGCCGAACGCCAGAAGTCAAGTAATCAGTAGGTAAATGAATTATGTGTCGAAATATTAAGACTCTGCACAATTTCAAACCGCCGGCTACGGATGAAGAGATTCGCGCGTCGTCGTTGCAATTTGTCCGAAAGCTCAGCGGGTTTACGAAGCCGTCGAAGGCGAACGAGGACGTTTTCAATCGCGCAGTGGACCAGGTGGCCCAGGCGGCGCACGAGCTGCTCGACTCTCTGGTCACGAACGCCCCGCCTCGCGATCGCAACGTCGAAGCGGCGAAGGCGCGCGCCCGCGCAGCGGAGCGTTACGGATCTCCGGTCGCGGCGGTAACTACGAGGTAGCGCGGCACGAATCTCCCGAATCGACACAACGAAAAGTGGCCCGACATCTTCGTGATCGAAGATTTCTTCGAGCCACTCGTGCGCGATCGACTCGTCGCGGAGCTGAACGCCGCCGCCGGCAGTTCGTCGATCGTGTACGGCAGCTCGCAATCGGGCACAGTCGATCAAACTTCACGCCGCTCGCTGCGCCTGACGCCGCCGGCTGAAACTGCTCAGTTAGTCGCACGCAAACTGTTAGACTGCATGGACCGGATCGCGGCGCGCTTCGAAGTAGAGTTGAGCGAATGTGAAGAGCCGCAGTTTCTTCGTTATCGGATGGGCGATTTCTTCGTCGCGCATCAGGACGGCAACACCGGACTGCTTCGCCTCGACACCGAACGACGCCGCGTCTCGACCGTGATATTTTTGGGCCGCGAAGCGGACGCGCCCGATGCTGGACCAAACGTTTACTGCGGCGGCTCGCTAGTTTTCACGAACTTGAACGCGCCGCCCGAGAGCGCGAAGTTTCGCCTGCGTGCCGATCCGGGAACGCTGATCGCATTCCGCTCCGAAACGACGCACGAAGTGACGCCAGTCACGCATGGCGAGCGTCTTTCGATCGTTAGTTGGTACCGCTGAAAAGACCGAGAAAGTACTAGCTCGCATAGTGAAAGGAAATTCTGAACAAAAAATTCCTTTCTACGTGAGATAATTCGCCGGTCCAAAGACTGATCCGTAAATTCACGAACAAGTTGAGGTTTCTATGAGCGCAGCCCTGAACGCGGTTTCCGCAACCTCTTCTCCCCCGGCGACAAAAGCTTATCAACCCATCCTGGTCGGCGGCCTGATCGCCGGCACTCTCGATATGACGGCCGCCTGCATACAGGCGTGGCTTCGAGCAGGCGTCACTCCGCTTCAGGTCGCGCGTTTCATCGCGAGCGGCGCGCTTGGGCCATCAGCGGTCTCGGGTGGCGGCAAGACAGCGGCACTCGGTCTTGTTTTCCATTACCTGATCGCCACGACGGCGACCGCCGTCTATTACTTCGCCAGCCGCAAGCTGAGGTTTCTCGTCGAGCGGCCCATCTCGATGGGTCTGCTTTACGGGGTGTTCGTGTACCTGTTCATGAACTTCGTCGTCATACCACTCTCGAAAATCACCCCGCGCCCGACGACGTTGTCAAACCGCGCGATCGCCGCGCTGATAATCATGTTCTGCATTGGTCTGCCTATCGCGCTAATCGTTCGCCGCTTTCGAAGTAGCTGATGCCCGATTGGTTTTATCGGACAGTATCGAGGCCGATCCTGTTTCGCTTTTCGGCCCCACGCGCACGCGACTTCGCGTTGGGCTTCATGGGCGGTCTGTCGCGCCTGCCGTTTGGTCCATACCTCATCGACTTTCTCGGACACATGCGAGCCGATCCGCGGCTGCGCCAGTCGTTCGTTGAGACTGACTTTCCGAGTGCCGTGGGGATTGGTCCCTGGTTGGATAATCATGCGGTTGCGACGAAGGCGCTGGCGCGTTTCGGAGTCGGGTTCATTGAGGTCGGGCCGGTAACGTTGGAACGACACGTCGCCACGCGGCCGATGAAGCGTCTTGACGATCGCGAAGCGTTTTGGATTGACGACTCTCCGGACAGCATCTCGCTCGACGACTGCAACCGCCGTTTGGGCGACGTTTCGAGTCTTGCAGCGCCTGTGATCGTGCGGTTGAGATGCGATGCCGAGAAGTCTGACGCGGAGATCGAACAGGAGTCGCGGCATTTGCTGCGCGAGCTCACGCCCGGCGTTCGACTCGTATCGCTCGACGTGCTCGAAACTGCGCTCGCGCGCGGATGGTCGATTGAACAGTGGGCCACGTACGTGCGCGACGTCGTAACGGAAGCGCGCGACATCCGACTACTCCTCGTCGTCTCCGCTGATCAGGATTTTGAACGGGCCGCGCTGCTGATCGATGTCGCATTCAACGAAGGCGCTGCCGGCCTGATTGTTGACGGCAGTATGCGCGCTGAGCTTGATGGACGGATCGCCGGCTTGCCCGTGCGCGAGTTGACGTTGGACCAGGTTCGACGACTTCGCGCGCGATACAGCGATGACGTGTTCGTCGTCGCGTCCGGCGGCGTTCACGAACCGGAACACGCGCTCGAGCTATTGTCCGCGGGCGCGGATCTGATCGCGGTCGACACAGGCCTCGTCTACACCGGACCCGGTCTGGTGAAACGAACCAACGACTGCTTGCTTTTCGAAGCCACTCGCGACACTCCTTCGGGTGTTCCCGAACGCGTGCCTGAGCTTTCGTGGTTTTGGACGACGCTGATGGGCGCCGGCATGTTGATTGGCGGCTTCCTTGCTTTGATCATAGCCGCGACGAGGATCGTCCTGCCGTACGACGAATCATATTTGGGCGTGGCGCTGGGTGGGTTTCCTGCGATCAATCCTCACCTACTCGATTTCATGGCCCACGATCGCATCACGCTCGCCGGCACGATGGTCGCGATCGGTTTGCTTTACGTCTCGCTTTCGCTTTACGGGATTCGCCATGGCGTGCACTGGGCCAGACAGGCCGTGCTCATCTCGGCGTTCACCGGGTTCGCGAGTTTCTTCCTTTTTCTCGGGTTTGGGTATCTCGATCCGTTTCATGCGTTCGTGACGGCGGTGTTGTTTCAGTTCCTTCTGCTCGGAGTTCACGCGCGTCTCGGAACATACACGCCGGTTGTGCGGCCCGATGTGCGCAGCACGCGCGCGTGGCGAATGAGTTTGTGGGGACAACTGTTGCTCGTCATTCATGGCTTTGCGTTGTTGAGCGCCGGGATCGTAATCTCCGTGATCGGCGTCACTCACGTGTTTGTCCATGAGGATCTGCACTTCATGCAGACTACGGCGGATGCGTTGTCGTCGGCGAATCCGCGGCTTGTTCCGCTTGTCGCGCACGACCGCGCCACGCTCGGTGGGATGTTGCTGGCGAGTGGATGGCTCTTTCTGTTGCCGGCGTTGTGGGGTTATCGCAAAGGTTCGTCGTGGTTGTGGTGGACCACGCTCGTCGCCGGCGTGTTTGCTTACACGGCGGGGATTGGCGTGCACTTCGCGGTCGGATATCTCAGCGGGAAGCACCTGTTGCCGGCGTTCGGCGGTCTTGTGTTGATGTTGGTTGGGTTGGCGCTGTCGTATCCGTTTTTGTGCGGGAGGAAGTGAACCCGTTTTCCTCAGTTGCCGTAATACCGAGTGATGTACTGTCCAAACTGCGGAGCCAAAACCTCAATCGAGCAGAAGTTCTGTCGTTCCTGCGGGCTTGGTCTGGAGAAGATCGCGCTCTCGCTCGCCGAGGAGCTTCCCACGCGTCCGGACGAAAAGATGTTGTCCGAAAAAGAACGGTTCGAGCGGCTGGGCGTCGCCGCGTTAAGCGTGTTTGGTGTCGGTGTTCTGGCCCTGCTTCTTTACTTGATCATTTACGTCAAGATGATCGTGCAAGGGAAGATTTTCGCGGGACTCGCGCTGCTCGTTGTGTTGATCTTCATGGGTTTTGGACTCCTCGCCGCGATCATGTTTGCGAAGGCCAAAGATGCCGAACAAGCGTCCGGCAAGCGTCGAACTCAGCACGTCGAACCGACGCCGACGCAGGAACTCCTGAGTGAGGGCCACTTCGAACCCGTTCCCAGCGTGACCGACCGCACGACCGAACTGTTATCTGTCGAACAAGGCAAGACCAGGGACTCCTGATCCCGCTTATTCTCAAAAAAAGGAAAGAGACGTGATGAGAGCACAACTCTACATCCTCCTGCTGGTTGTCTGTCTGATCGCCGGCGTTATGTCTTCCGTTTCGTCGCAAACACGATCGACGGCGATGAAGGCGCTTGTCGGTGGGACGCTGATCGACGGTTACGGCAGCACACCGATCCGCAACAGCGTCGTCATCATCGAAGGCGAGCGGATCAAGGCGGTGGGCCAGGTTGGAACACTCGCCGTTCCCGTAGGCGCGGAAGTGATTTCGACCGAAGGAATGAGCGTGTTGCCTGGTCTGTGGGACATGCACGTCCACCTCATGATCAACGGCCACAGCGACTACGGGCACTGGGACAAGACGTATCCGCCGCAGATGGAACGCGTGATCATGCCCGCTTCGGCCCGGCAACTGCTGATGGCTGGTGTGACGAGTGCGCGCGATCTTGGTGGACCGCTGGACGCGAGCGTCGCCGTTCGCGATCGTATCCGCAAAGGCGAAATACCTGGACCAACGCTCTACGTCTCCGGACCGTTTATTCAGCACGAGCCGTATCCGGGAACTGATTACGTTCGGTGGGGCGTGAAGGGCGTTGACGATGCGCGCGCGAAGGTGCGCAAGCTTGCCGATTCGGGCGTCGATGTGATCAAGCTGATCGATCAGGATCAGATGACGATAGAGGAAGTGCAGGCAGTTGTCGACGAGGCGCATAAGCGCAAGTTGCCGGTGGTCGCGCATTCGCATCGTCCGGAGGAGATTCGTCGCGGGTTGGCGGTTGGTGTTGACTGTTTCGAGCACACGGGGCTTGCGACCGCGCCGGAGTATCCGGCTGATTTGATCGCGATGATTCGCGAGCGAACGGCGAAGATGAGTCTAGGGCCGTTGTTCTGGACGCCGACTGTGCAGGGGCTGCTGAATTACGAGTACGTGCGCGACAATCCGGAGCAACTGGATGATCCGTCATGGCAAGTTGGGCTGCCGCAGTCGATCGTCGACGACATTAAGACGTCACTGAAGAACCCCGGTCAGCTTTCGTACTACCAGATCACGCCGCTGCGCCGTCCGACCCTGGCCCGCAAGATCCAGCAACTCTCCGAATCGGGCGTCGTGCTTTTGATTGGTACCGACAGCGGGATTCCGATGAACTTTCACAGCCAAACAACGTGGCGCGAGCTTGATGCGTGGGTAAACACCTTCGGCATCGACCCGATGGTCGCCCTCCGCGCAGCCACTTATTGGCCTTCCGTGGCCATGCGCGTGTCCGATCAAGTCGGGACGGTAACAGAGGGCAAATACGCCGACATCATTGCTGTCAGAGGTGACGTGTTGCGTCACATTGATTTATTGCAGGACGTCGACATCATCATCAAACACGGCCGGCGTTGGAAGTGAGGTAGCCACGTGATGAGTTGACGCATGGAGTTCACCCGTAGTTTCGAAAATGATATAAAGAACCACGATGAGCACGCTGGCCGAGAGAGAAAAAATGCTGGCTGAAATGACCCGGGCGGAGAAAGCGGAGCTTCTCCGATGGATCGTTCAGGATCTCGGTGACGACTTCCCCGGCATTGAAAGCAAGGCGGGCGTGATGGGAGGTGTGCCGTGCATCACGCGAACTCGGATTCCCGTGTGGCTCCTGGAGCAAGCGCGGCGACTGGGGACCAGCGAAGCCGATCTACTGCGAGACTATCCAACACTCAGTGTTCAGGATCTCGCTAACGCCTGGAATTTTGTTCGCTCTCACCGAGCCGAAATCGACGCACAAATCGAGGCCAATGAGAAAGATGATGATTGATGGCGCTGTATGCTGACGAGAACTTCCCGTTAAGAGTAGTGGAGGAATTGCGTCGGCTGGGCCAGGAAGCGTTGCCTCAAAAGTCAGGAATACCACCAACGGCAGTTGGTGGAAGTTTCACTTGCGGCCTGCACCAAAGGCTGGAAATGAACAATCCACCAACTGCCGTTGGTGGGATTCGCAAACAATGGGTGGCCGGTCAGTAGGTTGGCTTTGAACCATCCACCAACTGCCGTTGGTGGTATTCCCGACTTTTGGGGCAAAGCCATGCCAGGATGTCCTCACCGCTTTCGAAGACGGAAAAGCAAATCAGTCTGTCACTGACAGGCAGTTGCTGGAACGAGCAACGCAACTCGGTCGCGCTGTCGTGACACTCAATCGCGTCGACTTCAAACGCTTACACCTTCAACTTCCAAATCACGCTGGCATAATCATCTGTACGGAAGATCCTGATCGCTTGGGGCAAGCACAACGGATCGCAGCGTCTGTTACGAGCGCCGGTCAGTTACAGGGACAGTTGTTGCGCGTCAATCGACCTGGCTAATATCACAACCGGCGGCAGTGGCCGTTTAGTTGGGCGCCTTCTTCAACCACGAGGGCGGGGGCCGTGAGCATCCCTTTCACGTTTGCTGTGCGGCCGAGGATGAGTTGTTCGCTCGCCAGAATATCGCCCTCGACTGTGCCGTTAATCTTCGCCACCGCCACCTTAATCACCGCTTTTGTCACTTGTGCGCCGGTGCTGATGATGAGCGTCCCGTTTTGTGAGGTGACGTTGCCCGAGAAGTGGCCGTCAATCCGTAACATCGATTTGAAACACACTTCGCCCGTGAAGTTCACGACGTCGCCAACAAACCCAAGCCAGTTGTCTTTATTTACGTTTCCCTGATTGCCGTTAACCAGCCTCGGCTGGCCGCGTTCATCTTTAGCAACTGCCTGGGTACTCATACCTTATGCTCCCGTCGATTCTTTTCCGATTGCCTGACTGATTAAATTTTGGGTGGGTTGGAGCCGCCGGGGAGCGCCGCCGCTGCTACTTGGAAGTAGTAAGAAACACTAACTGATTGGCTACTATACCATCCGCCAGTTATTCAAGATTGTTGCGATTCGATTATCATTCGGACGCAAACAGCCACACGCAAACCGCGAATGATCACTTATCGCTTACTGTCAGATGAGGACTTCGACACGCTGTACGTCTGCTTTCTCGACGCATTTTCCGACTATCAGGTCCATATGCGGATGTCGCGAGAACAGTTTCACCAGCGCATCGTTCGCGACGGCGTGAGTTTACTAATGAGCGCCGGCGCCTTCGAGCGTGAAGGCGATGGCGAGCGCATGATCGGGTTCTGTATCAACGGTCTTGGGCAGTGGCAGCAAAAGAACACGGCGTACGACGCGGGCACCGGCGTCATTCCGGAGTACCGCGGA
>DASURS010000030.1:0-2128 GCA_036279935.1 Pyrinomonadaceae bacterium | reverse complement strand
CGCGCCTGCGTTGGAAGCGACACGTTTCGATCTTCACGACTCGCTCAAGGAAGGCGGCAAGAACGTCGGCGGCGGTGGTCATCGCATGCGGAGTCTGTTTGTGATCACACAAGTAGCGCTGGCGCTCGTGTTGCTCGTGGGTGCCGGTCTGCTTCTCAGGAGTTTCAGACGGCTGCAATCAGTAGATCCCGGTTTCAACTCACAGAACCTGCTCACGGTGCGAGTAAGCCTGCCGCCCGGAAAATATGCGGAAGAAACAAAGCGAATCGACTTCTTCAAACAGGCGATCGATCGCATGAAAGCAATCCCCGGCGTTGAAGCTGCGGGCGCAATCAACACGCCTCCGTTCACAGGTCTGTACTCAGGAACGACGGTTGAAGTTGACGGGCAGGATTTACCTCCGGACCAGGAGCTCAAGACCGGCGTCTGCGTCACCGATGCGAACTACTTTCGCGTGATGCAGATTCCGTTGAAGCAGGGCCGGTTCTACACCGAACAGGAAGCGACCGAGATGCGGCACGTCGTGCTCGTCAACGAGGCTTTCGTGCGGAAGAACCTCGGCGGCGGGAACCCGCTCGGCCGAAAACTCACGATCTACATGAAAGACGAGAACGTGCCGAGCGAGATTATCGGCGTGGTTGGCGACCACAAGCATCTCGGTCTCGATACGGCAGTGGAACCGGTCGCGTACTGGCCGCATCCGGAACTGGTCTATCCGGGCATGACGCTCGTTTTGCGCACGAAGGGCGATGAGGGCGCGGTTGCGCCGGCGGCGCGTGCAGTAATTCGCGGTCTCGATCCGCAACAACCGATCGGCGAGATCAGCACGATGGAGAGCCTGCTCGCGACTTCGGTGGCGAGGTCGCGGTTCAGCGCGTCGTTGCTGACGGTCTTTTCGTTCCTCGCGCTGATCATGGCCGCGGTCGGGATCTACGGCGTCATGTCGTATTCGGTGCTGCAACGAACGCACGAGATCGGCGTCCGCATGGCGCTCGGCGCGCAGCGTCTGGACGTGCTCAAGCTCGTGGTGAAGAAAGGCGTCGTGCTGGCGCTGATCGGCGTCGCTGCGGGACTGGCGGCTTCGTTTGCGCTGACGCGCTTGATTGCGTCACTGCTGTTTGAAGTGACGACGACTGATACGTTGACGTTTGCGGCAGTCTCAATCGGGCTTTTCTTAGTGACGTTGCTCGCGTGTTATCTGCCCGCGCGGCGAGCGACGCGCGTCGATCCGTTGAAGGCACTGCGATATGAATGATATCCGCCAGGCAATCCGTGTTTTCCTGAAGCGGCCGGGTTTCAGCGCGATCGTCGTGATCACGCTGGCGCTCGGCATCGGTGCGAACACCGCGATCTTCAGCGTCACCGATAAGCTGTTGCTGCGATCGCTGCCCGTGAGCGACCCGGACCAACTGGTCCTGATCACGTCCGTCAGCGTCAGCCCGCATTTCGTCAGCAATTCCTTTTCGTATCCGATCTTCGACGAGTATCGCACGCAGAACAGCGTCTTCTCCGGATTGCTTGCTTTCAGTCGAACCGAGTTGGAACTGACCGGCGGCAGTCAAACAGAACGCGTTCCCGCCGAGTTTGTCTCAGGCAATTATTTCGACGTGCTCGGGATTCGGGCGGCGCGCGGGCGGACGTTCCTGCCCGAAGAAGACAAGACGCCCGGCAGCCAGCCGGTTGTCGTCGTGAGCGAGGCGTTCAGCCGGAAACACTTCGGCGATCAAGATGCAGTCGGACAGAGGCTCACGCTCAACGGGATTCCACTGACCGTCGCCGGCGTCGCGCCCGCGAACTTCACCGGCATGATGCTCGAGCGCCCAACGGACATTTGGGTGCCGGTCTTGATGCACCCGCAACTCGCGCAGTCGAAATTCATCGAGAAATCCTCGGACCGGTTCATGCAAATCCTCGGGCGCATTAAGCCGGGCGTGCCGCACGCGCAAGCGGAGTCGAGTCTGGACCTGCTGGCCCAACAGATCAGAGAGGCGCATACGCCCGCGGGCACGATCACGAAAGGGCTTCCATTCAGCGAACAGCACATCAAGTTTGAGCCCGGCGGCAAAGGTATTTCGATCCTGCGCAAGCGTTTCTCCGCGCCACTCAAGTTGTTGATGGCCGTCGTAGG
>DASURS010000029.1:0-10380 GCA_036279935.1 Pyrinomonadaceae bacterium | reverse complement strand
AATGAGAGTCCTCATCGTCAAGTTAGGTAGCATTGGCGACATAGTTCACACTTTGCCCGCCCTCGCCGCGCTGCGCGCAGGGATGCCGCACGCTGAAATCTCGTGGGTCGCAGAAAGGTCGGCCTCCGAAATTTTGAAAGACAACCCGATTTTAGATCGCCTCATCGAAGTCGACACGAAGGCGTTGAGGCGCGGACTGATGTCTGGGGAGACGCTGCGGGCACCGCGCCAGCAGTTACGTCGGTTACGCGCCTCGGCCTTCGATATCGCCTTAGACTTCCAGGGACTTCTTAAATCCGCTTCAATAGCGCGCCTGTCGGGCGCGCGTCGTGTTTTTGGCTACTCGCGCGCCGGACTGCGTGAACCTGCCAGCAGTATATTCCTGTCGAAACGAGTTTCAGTACCCAAACGAACCCACGTGATCCGGAAGGGCCTGTTGCTGATCGAAGGCGCCCTTGGCATATCTGTTCCCCTCGAGGCCGAGAGATTTTCATTTCCGATCGCCGTCGACCCTGCCGACGAGACTGCGGCGAAGGAGGCGGCCAACGGCGCGGACGGCAACTATGCGATCCTGAATCCGGGCGGCGGCTGGCCGACTAAACTCTGGAGCGCGGGTCGGTTTGGTAAACTTGCCGATGCGCTATGGTCCAGTTTCGGATTGCGGTCGCTGGTGACGTTCGGGCCGGGCGAAGAAGAGTTGGCTGACTCGGTTCGCCGGGCCTCGCAGTCAGGAAAGGCGCAGCCGGTCAGTCTTTCATTGAAAGCTTTTTATTCGCTGGCGAAAGGCGCGCGAGTTTACGTCGGCGGCGACACCGGACCGACGCACATCGCCGTCGCGGCGGGCGCGCCGATCGTCGGTCTTTTTGGTCCGACTGAATGGTGGCGCAACGGCAGTCCGCGAGCGGAAGATGTTTGCGTGGAACGAACCGACATCGACTGCCGCGTCGACTGTCACCGCCGCTCGTGTTCGAAGTGGATCTGTATGGACATTGAAGTCGGACGGGTGCTTGCGGCTGTGGAAAAACGATTGACTCGAGCTTAGGTACGGATTGGATTAACGCAGAGAACAGAGAGAACGCCGAGATCGCGGAGCAAGCATCGAGGAGGCAAAGACGCAAAGAAAGTATTTATGCGAAGAGGTGGAACATGGATTCAGCGCTGGCGAGTGCCGCTCGGGTTTGTGTGCGCGGCCGTGTTTCTGTTCTTTGCACGGCCGACGCCAATCGCGCTCGGCGCGGGAGCTTGTGTTTCGGTTTTGGGGCTGCTGATTCGCGCGTGGGCGTCGGGTCATATCAGAAAAAATGCACAGCTCGCAACGTCGGGTCCGTATGCCTTCACGCGTAATCCCCTTTACTTCGGCAGCTTCCTGCTGGGGCTCGGATTTACCATTGCATCGGGCCGCTGGCTGCTGGCCGTGCTGTTCGCCGCGCTCTTTATTGGCATCTATCTGCCGGTTATGCGCGTCGAAGCCTCGACGCTGGCGCAGCTATTTGGCAGCGAGTTTGAAACTTACAGACGTGCGGTGCCGCTGTTTTTTCCGCGTCTGACGCCGTACCGGCACGGCGATTCGGCGGCCGTCAGGTTCGATGGCGCGCTTTACCTTCGTTACCGGGAATATCGAGCGGCCCTCGGGTTGATCATCGCCTGGGGACTGCTGTTGATTAAGAGTTTGTACCTGTAGAAGTGAACGTGAAATACAAGACTTCAATTCTGCTGTTGGCAATCGCGATTGCGCTCGGTGTCTCGCCTGCGCTCGGTCAGAAAGCCGGCGCGTCGCGACCTTTCGAAGCGGGCGAGGAGCTTCATTTCGAAGCCGAGTTTTCCCGCTCACTGCTGCGCAAACTGGACGTCGCGGATCTGAAGTTCAGTGCGACCCGCACGCCAGTCGCCGGCAAGACGGCGGATCCTGACTCGCAACCGTATGCGTTGACGTTCACTGCCGACATCGCGAGCAAAGGTTTCTTCGCGAGGTTGTTCAATCTAAAGTTTCGCGAGCGAGTTGAATCGACAGTCGAGCCGCTCTCGTTCACGGTCCAGCGCACAACGATCCTCGACGAGCAAGGCAAACGCGTTCGCGCGACCGAAGCCACGTTCGACAGATCGAAAGGCAAGATGACATGGACGCTCCGCGATCCGAACAACCCATCCGCCGAGCCGCGTCATGCGATCACGGACTTTACGGGCCAACTTCAGGACGTGTTGTCGGCAATCTATTTCATTCGCACGCAACGGCTGGAAGTCGGAAAGAGTTTCGACATCTTCATCGGCGACGGTGGCCGCGTTTACCAGATCCCGGTCAAGGTCGTCGAGAAGAAACGGATGAAGACGGTGCTCGGGCGCGTCGACGTGCTGCGTGTGAATCCTGAACTGTTTGGACCAGGCCGGCTGATCGATCAAAACGAGGGTGAGATGTCGCTCTTCGTGACTGCCGACGAACGGCACGTTCCGGTTGGCGGGCGCGTGAAGACGGAATACGGCACGTTCGACATCAAACTGAAGCGCGTGATCACCAACACGCCTGCCGCGAAGTAATTTGTGTCACCGCCACTGATCATTGCGCACCGCGGCGCGTCTGCCGTGGCTCCCGAAAACACTATCGCTGCGTTTCAGGCCGCTATCGATGCCGGCGCTGACGGGATCGAGTTTGACGTGCGTCTGACGCGCGAGGGCGTTCCCGTTGTTATTCATGACGAGACTCTTTATCGGACTACGGGCGTGCGAGGGCGTGTGGCCGACGCGTCGTTAGATCAACTTAACGACCTCGGCGTGCCGACGGTTGCACAGGTACTTGAACTAATTAGCTCATCCGGACTCATTCTGTATTTGGAACTGAAGGAGACACAGATTGAATTAGTCGAAAAGTGTTGCCGGTCAGTCAAACAATACGATCTGCAAGATCGTCTGATCTTTGCATGTTTTGAGCATTCAGTCCTGCAAACAATCAAGAACCTAAATCCGTGGTTCCAAACGGCCGCACTATTTCATTCCTCGGATGCATTTATACTTGAACGCGCCCGCGCAATCAGAGCAGATGGAATCGCGCTGCATCACCGCTTAGCCACCGCGGGTGTCGTCGAAGACGCCACGCAAGCGGGTCTCAAAGTCGCAGTTTGGACCGTCGACGATCCCGCCTGGGTGAAACATGCGCGAGCGATGGGCATCTACGCGATTATTACCAACAATCCCGCTGCCTTGATACAGTTGAAGCGATGACGCGCTCCCTGCCGCCGCTCAACCGGTTCTTTGTCTCGCCTGATTTCTCGGTCTACTACCGGCGGGCCAAACATCTTCACTGGCAGAACCAGGCAAGCACCGGCTATTCACTTCTGACCGTGCTCGACGGCGACGTCGATTACGTCGCTGACGGTCAACACGACGCGCTCACAAGCTCGCAATCGGTCGTATTCGAGCCCAACGTCACGATCACTGCCAACGGCAAGCAGGCGGAGCTACTGTTTCTAACGTTCTCGGCGTCGCTCGTACTTCAATGCGCCGCCAGCATGCACCTCATTCCGCCGAACTCGACCGTCAGCTTCACGCGCAGTCATCTCGATAGTGACAAGAAGCTGGACACACTGCTGGCGGAATTCTCCGCTGAGCTTGCGCACGACAAACCCGGCAAAGATATCGTCATGCGCGCGCTCGTCGAGCAGGTGCTCGTTCACGTGCTGCGAAACTATTCCCAGCCGCGTCTCTCGGACCAACTCGAACTGTCGCGCGTCGGCCTGGTGGACCGTCGCATCCGTCGCTCAGTCGAACTGATGCACACGCAGCTCGATCAGGACCTCACGTTGAAAGCACTCGCCGCCGCATCGTATCTCTCGCCGTTTCACTTCGCGCGACTGTTCAAAAAACTCACGGGCGCAACACCACACAACTACCTCGCCGGCGTTCGCGCGACACGCGCGCAGACGTTACTCGCCGACACTGAGCTCTCCATCACCGAAGTCGGTGCGCAGGTCGGCTACCTCAGCGCCAGCCACTTCAGCAAAGCCTTCCGGCTCGCAACCGGCGCCACGCCACGAGAATTTCGCAAAGGTTTGATCGCAAGGCGTCGCTAATAATCAGCAAGATCCTTCCGCTCGATTAGAGTTCCGCTCGTTATTATTCTCTCATTCGTATTCCAAAGGAGATTGCCCATGGCGGTCGAAAGACAAACACAAATCACTCCAGCAGAAGGAAAACTCGGAGTCCTGTTAGTCGGGCTTGGTGCGGTCAGCACTACTTTCATCGCCGGAGTCGAGGCGATCAAGAAAGGCTTCGCGCAACCGATCGGCAGTCTTACCCAGATGGGCACGATTCGTCTCGGCAAACGCACGGACAATCGCGTTCCATTGATCAAAGACTTCGTTCCGTTGGCCCAACTGAAGGATCTCGTCTTCGGCGCCTGGGACATCTTTCCCGAATCAGCTTACGACGCGGCGTTGAATGCCGGCGTGCTTGAAAAGGAGCTGCTCGCGCAACTCAAAGAACCGCTGCGCAAGATTCGTCCGATGAAAGCCGTCTTCGATCAGTCGTACGTGAAGCGCTTGAGCGGAACCAATGTCAAGAGCGGAAAGACGAAGTTTGATCTCGCCGAACAACTCATCGATGAGATCAACGGCTGGAAGAAGAAGAACAAGTGCTCGCGGGTGGTGATGATCTGGGCGGCGTCAACGGAAGTGTTCCTGAAGCCGCATCCCGTTCACAAGACGATCGAGTCGTTCGAGAAGGCGATGCGCGAAAACCACAACGCGATCGCGCCGTCGATGCTCTACGCTTACGCCGCGCTCAAGTGCGGCGTCCCGTTCGCCAACGGAGCGCCGAACCTGACTGTCGATATTCCCGCGTTGATGACGCTCGCTGACCAGAACAAGCTGGCGATCTGCGGCAAGGACTTCAAGACCGGCCAAACGCTGATGAAGACCATTATCGCTCCCGGTTTGAAGTCGCGCATGCTCGGTTTGCACGGCTGGTACTCGACAAATATCCTCGGCAACCGCGACGGCGAAGTGCTCGACGATCCCGACTCGTTCAAGACGAAAGAGGAGTCGAAGCTCTCGGTGCTCGAGTACATCCTGCAACCGGACGTCTATCCGAGTCTGTACAAGGACTTCTCGCACGTTGTTCGCATCAACTATTACCCGCCGCGCGGAGACAATAAAGAAGGGTGGGACAACATCGACATCTTCGGCTGGCTTGGCTATCCGATGCAGATCAAGATCGACTTCCTCTGTCGCGACTCGATTCTCGCCGCGCCGATCGTTCTCGACCTGGCGCTGTTCCTCGATCTCGCTCAACGTGCGGGTATGAAAGGCGTGCAGGAGTGGCTGTCGTTCTACTTCAAATCGCCGCAAACCGCGCCCGGGTTGTATCCCGAGCACGATATCTTCATCCAGCTAATGAAGCTGAAGAATACTCTGCGACACCTGCGTGGGGAGGATCTCATCACGCACCTCGGGTTGGAGTACTACGACTGATGTAGCAATACGTGCCCATCTACACGGTTTACTGCAAGTATTTGTCAGTACGTCAGTGACGTTTTGACAGGAAATGTCACGATAAATCAGGCAACTTTCGCCATCACCAGCAATATGCGATATTTTGTGGTGACAATTCCGGCGGAGTTGTATATATAGCATCCGTTCAGCCGAAGCGGATTCACCGAAAACTCCGGTTGGCGAACCCTCGTAGCATTTTAATGCATCAATTTATCGCACGGATCGTTCCTTGCTAGTGAGTGTGGGCCACAAGTAGTTCAAGGCCCGAAACGCTCTTGAAATCGCCCCGACTGGCAAGGAGCATGAGCCGATGTTAGTTGAGAGTGAAGTGACAAAGACACGAAACATGAATACTACGGGAACGGTTTTCCTGGACCCTGATCAAAAGAGCCCTCGAGCTCAGGATTTCGAAGAGCGGCTCACCGCTCGCATCGTGGGACAAGAGCGTGCAGTCCGCCGCATGAGCGGGCTCTATCAAATTTTCCTCGCCGGCATGAACCCGCCGAATCGCCCGATCGGCACGATGCTCTTTCTGGGGCCCACTGGCTCCGGAAAAACGCGCGTCATCGAGGCGGCGGCCGAGGTCCTCTACGGCGATCCGAACGCCGTCGTGAAGATCGACTGCGCCGAGTTTCAACATTCACACGAGATAGCCAAGCTGATCGGTTCGCCTCCGGGATACCTGGGCCACCGCGAAACGTCGCCGATGCTGACTCAGGAAAATCTCGATCGCATGCACACGGATGATCTCAAAGTCTCCCTCGTGCTGTTCGACGAGATCGAGAAAGCCTCCGACAGCCTGTGGCAGTTACTGCTCGGCATTCTCGATAAGGCTACTCTGACTCTGGGCGACAACCGCCGCGTCGACTTCTCGAAGGCCATGGTGATCATGACCTCGAACCTGGGCGCGCGCGAGATGTCGGAACTGATCTCCGGCGGCATCGGTTTCGCTCCGGGCAAAGGTTCCAAGACCCCGAACGACACTGAAGTCGATCAGAAGATCTATCGCACCGCCGTCGAAGCAGCGCGCCGTAAATTCTCGCCCGAGTTTATGAACCGCATCGACAAGGTCGTCGTCTTCCGTTCGTTGAAAGAGCATCACCTGCGACAGATTCTCGATCTCGAGTTGCAGGCGGTCCAGGATCGCATCATGCAATCCGCCGGCACCAAGTTCGTCTTTCAATGCTCGGAAACGGCGAAGGACATGCTGCTCAAGGAAGGCCTCGATTACAAATACGGCGCCCGTCACTTGAAGCGAGCGGTCGAGCGTTTCCTCGTCTATCCGCTGTCGAACCTGGTTGCTACCGGCCAGATCGGACTCGGAGACCTCGTACACGTCGACGTTGATGGGATCAAGAATCGACTGATCTTCTCCAAGAGCTCCGGCGGCGCGCTGATTCACGACAACGTGCCTCAGCATGAAGCCGCGGAAGTTTCGAGTGAATCACTTTCGGGTGGTGTGGGATTGCCGATTCCGGCAGCGTCGAAAGCGGCCAAGAAGGGACAAGGCCGCGGAGACAAGACTGAGAACGTTAATTAGTTCTTTCTAATCTTCTCAACGCCTGGTGAGCCAGTTGAGAGAGATAAGGATCTGAGGCGGTTGTTGCGGACCGAAGCGCCGGAGCAGCCGCCGGATCTCCAATCAACCCCAGCGAACGCGCCGCCTCACGCCGCACGTCGCTATCAAGCTTCTCGTTAGTCACGACAGATACCAACGCCGCAGTTCCCGCGCGGCTCCTGATTCTCCCCAACGCAGCAGCCGCAGCCCTCAAAACAAAAACGTTACGCTCCCGCTTTCGCCTGCCGCCTTCACGGGCTGATAATTCCGGCGCCAGCGTTCCAACTAAACTGATCACCGCCGCTTCGTCGCCAATGTCTCCTAATGCGACTGCCGCTGCGCCACGCACTCCGTCTTCCTTGTCATTCAACAACAGCGCGCTAAGCGGCAC
Organism: Pyrinomonadaceae bacterium; assembly: GCA_036279935.1. Lineage (GTDB taxonomy): Bacteria > Acidobacteriota > Blastocatellia > Pyrinomonadales > Pyrinomonadaceae > PSRF01. The sequence continues at coordinate 2,951 of DASURS010000029.1, read as the reverse complement.
GGTCGCATTGCGGCTGTGAGTTCGGCCCAGCGCGTACGCGGCTTCGCGGCGCACAAACTCGTCTTTATCTTTCAACAACGGAAGCAGCGCAGCCACGCTTTGTTCCGGCTCAGCGGAAAGGACCGCTTTCGCCGCCATTGCCCGAACTACGGGCGATGGATCGGACAACGCCGCCATCGCCGCGCGCGATGCTTCTGCGGCGTGCATGTTACCGAGCCGCATCACTGCGTCGCGCCGTTCCTCGACGTCGCTCGCAGTCAAACGCTCTCGTTGTTTCTCGACTTCAGCTTGAGTGGGCGTGAGAGAACTGCCGGGCTGCGCGAATACACAAATACCGAAGAGGGAGAGAGAAACGAGAACCAGGACAAAACGCGCTGTGGTATTGGCCAGAATACGCATTCAGATCTGCGCGTACACCTTTGCCGCGGCTCGTTTTTCAGCTTTACGACGCACCACTTCCCACTCGAATGCCTGACGTGCCCGGCGATTCTCGCGCGCATCGGCCAAATCGGCTAACACTTCGTCGTCACCGGCCGGCGCCGTCGTCTTGGCCCTGCGCGAAGACTCCATCGTCGAGATATAGTCGAGCACTTCGCACACTTCGGACTCGTTAAGCGCTTCGAGTTTTACAGCAAGAAGTTGGCGTTGGCTCACGGATTTGCCCATAACCGTGCTCCTTATGTTGGGACTCAGAACTATACACGACTGAAAACGGCCCAGGCAAGAACCAGAGGTTTAATTTCGAATTCGAAATTAGTCGATCCGCGAGGCGAGGCCGTGAACCGTATCGACGATAAGCACGGCGATTGGCGGACAAATGACAAGATCCGGGATTAACAACGCAGTGGACGTGAAAGCCAAAAGGCTCGAATGAACGTCGGCGACGCGATGACGGAACAACAGCGTGATATCGTTGAAGAAGTCCTGCGTGTGCCAGCCGATGTAGAGTCCGATGCCGACGCTTAACGCATATCCGACGAACAGGAAAGTGTACGCCGAGAAACGCGTGAACGGCTGCTCGGGAGTCTCGTTGTCGCCGATGATGGAGCCTTGAATGGGTTTCGGCGTGTAGGTGTAGTGGGCCAGATACTCGCGCAGGCGGTTCGCCAGATGCCAGACGCCGATAACGAAGAGCGTCAACACGATGACCTTGCCCGCCGTCGAGAACAACTGCCACAACTGCGGCCGCATCATCGCCAGGAAGAACGTGGACAGGAACAGCGAAACGGTCGTGAACACGGCCCGCTGACGTTCGCGGTTCTCCAGTCGATCGCGCTCCAGGACTTCGTCGACCAAACGGTCCCATTTCGCCTGAACCGCGAGATTTCGCGCCCGCTTGGCATGCGGGTTATTCGAGTCGAGAATCGAGTAGCTGCGGTTCTTCTGCGCTTTCAGTTGATCGTCGTAGTAGGCGCGCTCCTGCGGATCAATCAGCGTGTGATACGCCTTCGAAAGCAAGGCGAAATCGCGGGCGGCCTGGGAGTGGGAATTGAGATCCGGGTGACTTTTTCGCGCGAGTTTCCTGTAGGCCGATTTGATTTCGGCCTGGGATGCAGTGGTTTTAACGCCCAGAACTCTGTAGTAGTCGATCACTGTGCTTCTGCTAACTCCCGAAAGCCAGCGATGGATGCCAAGGGCTGCCTGAGGACACCGCGTCACTCGCTCGGGAATTATACCACCTAGCGCAAGTCTTTCTGCGCGCCGGCTAGCGTCGTCTGATTGGGTTGGATGGCTCCTCGTTGAAGGGGGGTGCCAAAGGGGAGCCGGGAAAGTTACCTCGAGCGGCATTCGAGGGGGCGAGGACAAAGTATTAAGGCGACTCGCACCCTTCGGCGATTGCTCTCTAGCATTACAACCGCCATGCCATGTAGTGATTCTTCAAAAAATCCAGCAAAAGCACGGGTTCGCCTTTTTCGACCTGCTGGAAGTGTCAACTAGCGAAGACACCTAGTGTCTACCGCTAAAGACACGTCATTTGCCGGTGGCACGATCGACGATCCTGAGCAGCGTCCGAACGGCGATTCCGGTTGGCCCTTTTGACCGGTATGGCTTCGCGTCGTCGCCCCAGGCAGTGCCGGCGATGTCCAGGTGCGCCCACGAAAGCCCGTCCGCAAACTCCTTCAGGAACGCGGCCGCCGTGATCGTCCCGGCCTTGCGCCCACCGACGTTCTTGATGTCGGCGATGTCCGACTTGATCTGTTTCGAGTATTCCTTGTCGAGCGGCAACTGCCAGAACTTCTCGCCGACTTCCCTTCCCGCGTCGATGATCTCGTCGATCAACTCCTGATCGGTTCCCAGCACGGCGGCATTTACGTCGCCGAGCGCAATCGAGACGGCGCCCGTCAGCGTCGCCATGTCGATGACTTTCGTGGCGCCGAGTTTCTTGGCGTAGGCGATCGCGTCGGCAAGTATCAGCCGGCCTTCGGCGTCGGTGTTGATGATCTCGATTGTCTTGCCCGTCATCGCCTTAACGACGTCGCCCGGCTTCGTCGCCTTACCTGACGGCAGGTTTTCGGTACATGGTGCGACGCCGAGAATCGGAATCGGCGGTTTAAGCTGGGCGATGGCGCGCATCGTTCCCAACACAGTCGCGCCGCCGGTCATGTCGTACTTCATCAACTCCATGTTTTCGCCCGGCTTCAGCGAGATGCCGCCCGAGTCGAACGTGACGCCTTTACCGACAAACGTCAGTAACTCACCCGTGTCGCTCTCGGCTTTTCCGGCCGGCGTGTATTTCAGGATGATGAGTTTCGCCGGCTGATCGGAACCACGCGCGACGCTGAGCAACGAACCCATGCCTTCCTGTTCCATGCGTGCTTCGTCGAGCACGTCGATGCTCAAGCCAAACTCGTTCGCGATCTCGCGCGCGCGTTCGGCCATGTCGGTCGGCGTCATGTAGGCGCCGGGCTCGTTGGCGAGATCGCGCGTAAAGTTGATCGCCTCGCCGATGA